>NZ_JAHKQX010000011.1:0-186271 GCF_019345515.1 Shewanella sp. NKUCC06_TVS
TCTGAATTCACAACTGGTTGCTCTACTATCAAGGATTTGCCAACCAGCATCGTTGACACTTGAGCATTCGCTCCAGACTCTCGTCCGATAACAGCGGACGGCTGACTTATTGGTGGTGATTTAATTGGTGACGACTGAGTAGGTTGAGGCACTGCCGCCATAGACTGGGGTGGTGTCGTCAGTGAGCGCGTAGCCTGTTCTGAATTCACAACTGGTTGCTCTACTATCAAGGATTTGCCAACCAGCATCGTTGACACTTGAGCATTCGCTCCAGACTCTCGTCCGATAACAGCGGACGGCTGACTTATTAGTGGCGACTTAATTGGTGACGACTGAGTGGGTTGAAGCACTGCCGCCATAGACTGGGGTGGTGTCGTCAGTGAGCGTGTAGCCTGTTCTGAATTCACAACTGGTTGCCCTACTATCAAGGATTTACCAACCAGCGTCGTTGACACTTGAGCATTCGCTCCAGACTCTCGTCCGATAACAGCGGGCGGCAGACTTATTAGTGGCGACTTAATTGGTGACGACTGAGTCGGTTGAGGCACTGCCGCAATAGATTGAGGTAATCGCGTCTGTGAGCGCGTAGCCTGTTCTGAATTCACAACTGGTTGCCCTACTATCAAGGATTTGCCAACCAGCGTCGTTGACACTTGAGCATTCCCTACTGACTCAAACCCCATTGCCGTAGTAGGTTGCTTTATTAGTGACGACTTGAGTAATGGCTGAGAAAGTTCAGACTTTGCCCTCAGAGGGAGCGTAATCTTATCCGCACCTACTGTTGACTGAGCTGTATTCAAAGACTTGCTGACTGGCACCGTTGAAGATGACACCTGGGTATTCATCGCAACCTCATCAGTGTTGCTCACTTTTAACTGAGATTGAACATGATTCGCTACTGGTATTGCACGTCTAGGCCGCTGCAAATTAGCCGCATTTGCCAATGGTTCACTGGTCTCTAGTTTAAGCCGACTGCCACTAACTGCATCAGACGAATGGATTCTGATAGCTTTACTCGCCGAAAATATATGCTGCCGAAGTGGTACATAAGCCGTGACAGGTACAACATGCCCCCAAATAAAACCCTCTTCATACTCAGCCTCATGGCTTTCAATGGCCTCCTTTTCACCATCAAATGTTGATGTATCATGAGAAGAAGCCTGCCGTTTTGATAGATTCAAAAACTGTTCAAATTCGCTCTCTACTGGGCTCAAACAGGCTATTTGGGCAACTGGGGCAAGTCTATCCATCTTTGTCATTTTGTCACTCATCTCTTAACTGTTCTTGGATCTCAGCTAAAGCGTCCTTTCGTTTTTCTTGCCTTCGCTTTTCAGCGATAACAAGGGCAATCTCGGCAGCTAATTCATTAGCATTTTGCTGGGTCACAGACGCATCGAAGAATAAAGACTCGATATGAGACTTAACGCTTTCTCTTCGCTGAAACAAACGAGAAAGCCCATTTAATTCGTCTTTAACGACTAGACTTTTTAACTTTTGTTGCTCATTGGCGATTAATGCCCATGAGGCATCTATCGAATCCAATAGCTCTTGATGCTTCAAATTTAGTTTGGCTAATTTACGTTGTTGCTTGCCAATTCTGATGTCAACTACATCAATAAGTTGACCAAATTCGATCCATTGCTTGGAGGGTTTCTTCATATTCGACCCCGTCGTAACCTTGCTTCAAAAACTCCATGATATATGGGAAGCGCTCTATCGCTTCGTCGGTCGCCAAATCGTTACCTTTCTCGTACTCACCGACTCGGATTAACAATTCAACATTAAAATAGCGATACACCATATCTTTGAACTTTTCAGAAAGACTTACATATTGAGGATCCTGAACTTTATTTTGTAGACGACTCTTACTCTTTAGTACATCAATAGCAGGATAACGGCCAGTAGAAGCAATTGTCGTTGAGTAGACCAAATGTCCATCAATCAGTGACTTAACTTCATGTGCAATAGGATCTTCATCAATTTCTTTTTCAATCAATACCGTAAAAATTCCAGTCACAGAGCCATGAATAGAGTTACCACAATTCTCTACCAGTCGTGACAGTGCCAAAGAGACTCCGATCGGAATTCCGCCCTCGATGGGAGTACCATCTAACATGGCTTGTGCACGTGCAAAACGTGTCAATGAATCGAAATAGAGCACCACTTTCTTGCCCTGAGCCATGTAATGCCGAGCAATAGATACAGCGACTAAACCCGATCTCACTTTCTCCAACGGATTTGCTTCGGATGTAGACACTATAGTGATCGATTTTTGAATCACAGCAGGACCAATCTCCCCCTCCAAAAACTCAACCACCTCCCTTGCACGCTCACCAATCATGGCGAAAATCACCACATCGGCATCCATGTTATTTGCCATGATCGAAACCGTAGTAGTTTTGCCAGCACCTGCGGGGGCAAATAGGCCCAAACGCTGCCCTACTCCAATGGTGAATAAGCCATCAATAATTTTAATTTTTGTTGGAAAGACAGTGTCGATTGGTGCGCGAATATTAAGCGGTATAGGCTTATCGATAATGGGTAGATCATAGTAATCACCCTCACCGCCCAAATATTGTTCACCATACAATGACTCGCCATAGCAATTAATGACCTTACCAATAAGAGCGGTTTCATTCAGCGGGAAACAGAAGCGCCGTGGGGTAATTTCAACTTTACTTCCCCGTTGAATAGCCCCAGGCTGGAGCAACTTAATTTCTACTCTTTTACCAGTAATTTTCATTATCTCACCACGAATACGCTCATTAGCGACTGTGATAATGAAGCACTCCTGCCCCACAAAAGTATTTATACTGACATGACAAATCACTGTATCTTGATAAGATTCTTTAACCTTAAAAAAATGTTTGATCATGACTAGATAACCTTAAATGACACTGATACGTAACGTTTATATTTACGTTTAGTTTCCTTCTTACTCTTAAATAATTCACCTAACCAAGGAATACTTGAAAGGATAGGGACACCACTCTCGACACTATCAGTCACTGTATTGTCAAATCCTCCAAGAATAACGGTCTGCCCTGGTTCAATATAGACTTCTGATGTCAAAGATTGAGAGTTAACTCTAGGCGCCTGAGTCGCTCCGCCTTCTGTCTTATCATCACTCAGTGACTCTTCTATATAGCTAAATTTCGCCTGCACTTTTCCTGATGGCAATAAACGGCCAGTGACATACAAACTATTTTCGGCCTCAATTTTTTGAGTTGATACTTGCTTATCAGATATAAGTACAACTGTAGCCGTTTCTTTTTTACCAAAATGCCCTTGCTGGTTCTCTAAGACTAAGAGATTAGTTTCATATACTCCTCTAGCCATATTATTAGTATACAAAGCTTGAAAATTTTTGAAAAAATCTACTGTATCCGTAAAGGGTGGAACGATAATATCGTACAGACCTCGACTGCCATTCAACCATGAACTATTAACACCTAGTGCTTCAGTTCGTTCTACCGAAACATCATAAACCCGAAGGAAAAATAGCAACTGCTGCCGTTTAACATCAATAAGAGTGGCAATACGCTTAGCTAACTGGATCTCCTCAGGGGTACCACGAACTAGCAATGCATTACTTCCAGGTAATACCTGGACTTTAGAGGTAAACTCATCCTCTTCAAGCTGTTGTTTATCATTTTGGTTAAGTTTTAGTTTATAAGCGCGCTTAACCATTTCTCCATCGCTAATATTCTCAAACTGACCAATTTTCTCAATTGCCGATGAGATTAAAGACTGCGCACCAGGAAAAATAACATTACCGTCATATGAATCAATTTGGCGATCCATAACAGATATATAATCAAACTCGATCCGTGCCAATTCCAAATTATTACCATTCTCTAAAAACTGATTTTTATCAATCATATTAGAGTAGACAACAACGTCATTAACAAACTTACGTGTTCCTGAAATAAAGATAGAGTTGCCACTGCCCACGAGTTCAATTTTCGTCGTATTATTGGCTCTGAACGTACTCTTTAATTCTTTAAGCAGGCTAGCTGGTGTAATATTTCTGGGTTTAAATGCATGATTTATATAAGCCTGACCAGAGTGAACCGTTAGTGTCCCGCCATATACATACCAATCAAAATCATAAACATCAGAAAGCTGGTCCAACAAATCGAGACCGTCACCAGAGAGTGTTTGAGTAATAGGCTGTTTAGCCTTTTTTTCTTCAATATCATCAACTAACTTTAGCTGCATATCCTTAGCTATTGCCGCCAATGCACCTTTCAAATCGATATCAGACTGCTTGATAAATACCTTTGCCTGACAAGTAAATGCCGTAAACAAAAGGAAAATAAGTAAGATTCTAGACTTCATCAAGTATCTCCTTCATACGTTCCTGACTGACTTTCATTTGTCTGATACTTTGATTAATAATGGCTTGCTCTACTATTTTCATCGTAAACTCTTCTTCAGTAACATAATCATTTTGCTTACTAGCGTGTACTTTTACTTGGCTATCGGAAAATTGTTCACTTAAATGTACTTCACCAGCAGCTTTGAGTTCTGACTCAAACTGAAGGGCATCCTTTTCTGAAGTGGTTTTAATTTGCTGACTATTCAATGTGACATTCAATAAATTAATGTTACTCATACCCTGCCTTTTTCATTATTTGTTTAAAAACATAAAACTGATCTTGTAACAGCCATAGGTTAAGAATAATAATTATGGTGATAGCTTTAATATCTGCTGTTGTACTAATAGATAAAGAAGCTTTTTTGAAAAAAAGGTCAACATAGCCACAACAAATAGTAATACACAACAACAAAACCATGTATTTACCAGTCACCATAGCCATCATAGTTAAGCTATCAGTGATGTAAAAATACAAAGTATCAAAACCAACATTAGCACCTTGTTCAATATTCTCTGAGATTACCGCCAGCAAAGGTCTAAAAACCACACCAGAGTCCAAGGCATACATCAAAAACATCAAAGAACTAATCTTAGATAGCGCTTCAGACTCATCAGTAAAACGTTTATCTTGTACAGACTGTTCGTTAAGCAATAATAGCTGTTGTATAACACTGCCAACCATACCACTGAGCCAATAAGGTACAGATGAAAACATAGCAAAAATAATAACGCTTAATACCCAAAAAGGAGTTGGAATATTTCCTAAATCACTAGAATCTATAACAATTGCAAGTCCAACAGCAATAGCAAGTGCCGTAGAATTATCAAGATAAAGACGTGTTGGATTATAAATTTTTAAAAATAAAAATAATCCTGCAAATAACAGCCAGTTAGGAAATAAAAGCATGTCCATATCACTGGAGCGCTCTAAATAAAATAGTCCAACTATCAGAAAAATAAAATACTGCGAGTTTTACAGGTGTCGATATTACCGTCGGTGATAACATAGTCATACCTACACCACTGAGAATCACGGCAATTAAAAAATCAATACTCACAAATATCATGTATAGCTTTAGGCCAAACTCGAAACCTTGATACAAATCTAAAATCAGATTACCAAGAAAATATTTTAGTGTATCACTCCCTGAGTCAAAATTAAGTGGAATGTCAATAATGCCAGTTAGTTCATTAGTTTTACGCTGCGCCCTCGCCAACAGTTCAGGGAAAAACTCAAATACATTGCTGACCAGATAATACATAGTCACTTGTTCTGGCTTTTTATCCTCAAATAGGGAGGATGATTGCAAGACGTCAGGGTCTATTCCTCCATTAATCTGCTCAATAAAATATGGCTTAACCCTCTCTAATCCGGGTTTTATATCAGGCCAAATACTATTAAGCGCCATTAATGCCGCAAGTAAATTCACTACTATTGTAGGTGGAATTTGTTGTGTACCCACCGCATTTTTAATGATGTTAAGTACAATATTATATTTAACATATCCAGAGAAACAGATAAAAAAGACGGTAGACAACAAGATCAGAGTCAGGAGCAAAATTAAATTTGCTCCTGAAAATGCATTATCTGGATTCAATAATTGCAACATCTATAGCACTCTCTATTGCCCATAATGCATTATAAAATTAAAGTTAAATGTTTCTTGCCGCTGCAGAAATAGAGTCTTTAATTGATTTTAATGTAGTTGTTGAGGTTTGAGCGGTAATGCTTTGATCTGCCATTAACTGTTGTAGCGATAAAGAATCAGATGCACTCAAAATAAGTGTACCATCTTTATCTGGTGTAAATTTTCCATCTTTATCAACACTTCCAGTATGATCGGTAATGAATGTACTGACCTTATCGTCGGCATTATTAACTAAACCGCCAAAAACACCACTTATATACCCAGTTGATAATTGTTGAGCCATTTAATACATCCCTAGTTATTCATACGTTTATTTCTAATGCTTAACATGCCTACTTATACTTAACATGCCTACTTAATTTTACATACATGCACACATGCACAAACTTCTAGATAGCTCTAGAATGCGCAAAATATAAGCCATCTGCGCCAGGCCAAGCCAGTGAAAACTTCTGATAAAACACGGAAAAAGCTCATTAAAAGCACAATCAGCTAATGTATTAATTTATCCTTGGCGCTTTGCGCGTCTGTTGAACACGGCCAAAAACCACTGATTAATATGGTTTTTTAAAAAATCAAATTACCGTAAATCACAATGACCTGTATCTTCTGAACCTTTAAGCTGTAGGCCGCGCCGAACATTCTGCATAGATATTATCTCTTCCCATACATTTAATTTAAGTTAAATCAAGCTGCATGACTTATAGTCATTTATATGTTGAATCGACAATTTAAACTCATAAGACTTGCATGGTAACCTTTACCTTAATATTTCATAAACAATCTTACAATTATATCTAACTAAATATACTAATATTCACTATAAATATTGCAATTAAAATTTTAGGTGTCTATGTCTCTTGTTCCAATTTCAATACGATCTAATCTTGGATTAAGTGTTTCATCGATCGAATTGAGTAATCTTGAAAATATAGATGTGAAAAGCATTAATAAAGTCGACATTTCTCGGTTAGACAAAACATTATTAGTAACAAAAAAGCCTGTTAAACGGGAAAAAGTTATAATATTGAAGGATAAAATTAGTGATGCAAAATATGGTCGAATTTTTGATGTAAAACGAGAAGAAATAAAAAATGAAGTATCAACACTTAGTACTAAAGGATTAACGAAAAGTGTATTAAAAGCATTCAATAAAGATAAACGGCTTGCAAGCATCATTCATAAGACTAATGATAAAACGATTGGCCAATCTGCTATCATTAGAGATTTCCAGCTCGTAGGGGTTAAGCTGACCACTCTCCCTAGCAATTATCGAGAATTATTTGAATTCATAAGAGCAAGCTTCTCAGATAATAGTGTGGTTGATGGCATTTTCAAAAAATATGAAAATCGTGGTCAACTTGATGAAGCTTTAAAACCTAACGCGACTAAAAAAATTCTCTCGATACTTTTTTCATTACCACAAAATCAACAACTGCTTGCCAATTATTTCGGTGGATGTCTTGATGTCACTTGGGATCAATCGAGCATACTGAAGAATATTCAAGTAGGTAAAGATGGGCTATGTTCAACGCTCGCCATAAAATGGTGTGCTGACAAACATCAGGGTGTTCACTTTTTTAATGATATGGACACAAAAGAGGGTTTAGAAGAAGTTGTTAACCTAAAAATAAACAAAGAAGTAGCATCATATTTGCAATCTAGTGGGTTAGCTGTCTCGGAAAATGAAACAAACCTTAATATAAAAAAGGCAGGTTTCCATTTATTGGGTCTTTCTCCCAAAAATAAAGGTTATGGACATGAAGTCGCAGCATTTATCGACGACCAAGCGAAACAGTACAAATATTTCGATCCTAATCTTGGAGAGTTTTCTTTTTCAACGTCAGAAAAAATGAAGTCATTTATTCTAACTTCATCGACCAGAATATATACAGACTTAAAGCTGGATCAAGACTTAATATTAACTGCAGTTGAAGAAAATAATTAGCATAGCTCCGAACATTTCTCTGATTTCCCAGTAAAATCCACTTTTCAAAGAAGGAGGTCGTCATTGCGACCTCCACTATCTGCAACTCTTAATGGAGAAATATTAACCTAGCCTTTTTCACTTCAATTGGTTGCTCGCAGCTTTATAGTGAGGATATTGAGTAACCATTCACTTCCCGACCATTTTTGTCCAGCCGTTTAACACTAACCAATACCCAATGACTATTCAAATTAATGAGTTTTATTTATTATAATCAACATAACGTTGACCATAATAATAAGGACCATGTTGTTGCTTAAACTCACGAACCTCCCTAGAGCGTTCGCTATTGCTCCTCGTTAATCCTATCTGTTTTGCATCAATAGGCAGATAGTCATATCTTCCATGTGAATTTTTGACTTTCATAAAATTATCAGGCTTTACATCAAAAGGTCTAAAACCTGCTTGTTCCATCATAACCAGCACTGAATATGGAATTTTTTCATGATTATCTAGATGCTTTGCACCTGGTATTTTTTGAAAAGTAAACACTCTTACTCGTGGAGAGCCACATACTCTATCATCCCTCATAGTAATAAGGTCATTGTTCGCAAAAATTGCATACTTACCATCATAGAAATTATGATTACGATATACATCATTTACTCTTAAGTCGGCATTAGTTAACGCTCCCCACGTACTATCTTGTTTAAAGATCTTATACCCTCTCCCTGTTTTTTTATCGATAAATACTTCTCGATTTGTCCCCTCAAATTTTTCATATTTTCCCGCCTTAGCCTCCTCTTTTAATTGAGATATTGTTTCTGGATGACGGATGTTTATTGAGTCAACATGACTTGACAGTGCTAGATGCAATGGCAGAACTTCATGCTGCAGTTGTGGCTTCAACCTTGGTCTTGGTAGTAGTAGTTTTTGTGGTGTAGCTAGCTTAGCTAAAAATGTGGCTATTACTTCCCTTTTTTGTATATTCAGGCTCCTTATCAAAGTTTGCTTTAAGCGTAAAATATCCACATTACGAACACTTTTTACATCCAAATTTTTTAATTCACTCGATGATATATTTAACCCAAGCTTTTCTCGAAGGGAAGGAATTATAATAAGTGACATATACACCTCTAAATTTGTTGATGAAAAGCACACCATCTTCCACGAAGAATGCAATCAATGACTATGCAAAATATACATTAATATTATTCTCATACTACAAATGGCTTTAGTTTATAAATATAAAAACATTAACCACATCTTAAATAACATCTGCAATAAAAAACCACTTTTAAAAGTGGTTTTTTATTAACACTGAGACATTGTGATATCAATTAATGCCAGAGACAAACTCATTACCTACGATAAGTCGTTGCCATCAAGTCTGTGATTTTTTTATCTGCATCAGAAATGGCACTCTTTAAACTACTATACATTTCATCATGCTTCATAATTTTATCATTTTTATCCAATACACCTTTATTTATTAGCATATTGGCTATATATGCCCCCTGTATCACTTCAGGTAAACTATGATGCATAGGCTGCTTTACGCTATCACCAACTAAGTGGTCTAAGCATACATCAAGCACTTGTTCGAAATTAAATGTAGCATTGGTGGCACGACAGAGTTTAGCTGTCTGAATGGTATAATGCAGAGCATTTCCAGATACACCTGCAGTGAAACCCTCCATATCAGGACGGCTGAAATTATCCATATTGAGGTTTACAGCTAAATCAAGTATATCTTGGCCTAACGTATCGATATTATTTTGATACATTTTTTCGTTAGGCTTAAAATCAAAATGTAACCCCCCAGAAGCTAAAATCCCCTCATTAAATAAGCCACTTTTACTTTTACTGGAATCGACAGGGTCCCGCATAATACCTTGCAAGGCACCACCAAAAAGCTGACCTAAATCAACTGGCTCACCTTTTTCACTCATAAATGCGTTTAATGCATAGGTTTCATGGAGCTTAGCGCTTGGTCTATCTAAAAGGCTGCTAGGAAAGCCAAAATTCTCAACTAATATCTTATTATTTCTTGCTTCAGTTTCATTTTTAACAACCGCAGCATCACCAGGAAACTCTAACACTAAATTTTCTGGTTTCAAGAGTTTGTTTGTATAAAGGTTATTACCTTGAGTGTCCTTCAATGCATCTTTAGTTAATTTTTCAAATAAGTGTTTCTCTTCACTTTCATTCAATTTTTCATTTTTTGATAATTTGTCTCTGATTGTGTTCAAACGTTCAGATAACTCACTTTGATTAGAATTCATAAACCCATCAAAACATACTGATAACCGTGAAAAGATCTCTGCTTTATGCACTAATGTAAATTGATCAGATGTCACTTTGACAGGCTTACTTTGATCGCATTGAAGAAAGTTTTTCACATATACCTTCTTCCCACTTAGATCTACATCATCTGTTGCCGTATTAAGAATATTAGTTAAACTAGATGCCATTGCATCGAGAGCCCGTTCAGAAGCAGTACTTTTACCATTTATTAATTTATTTTTAATTAAAGAAGAAAAAATTTCACTGCCGCTTTTTAGTTCTACTTTTACTTTTTGGTAAGGTTTTGGACTCAACAATTTACTTAAAGAAACAATGGGATCTTTATTCTCAATGTGGGAAATCTTTTTGACATCTAAATCAATATTTTTTTTATCCATGATTTCAGATGTTTCAGTCTGTCCGCATGCAGCTAGTTTGTTTAATGAAAGCATAATATCTCCTAGAGGTTGAGCTTTAATTATCCATCATCCTGCACATCAATATCACCAGATTACTTATGAAAAAATCCGTAAAAAATAACTATCACCGAACGACATGTATAACAACCAACAGTCGCGCTTATACCAAGATGTAAAAGTGACTTTAAAGGAGCAAAAAAAGCCTTATCCTTGGCTCAAATCTCTGTAGAGAAGCCCATAAATTATAGAATACTAGTAGAATATTTAAGACAATCTTGCGTATGATTTCATTTCGTTTCAAGGTTGAATTTGAACGTGAAAAATTACACTAAAAATCTTTTAGATTGAATCAACTCTTATTTTAAAAAACAAAAGTCAACCAATATGAATCTTGGCACGCATAAGTTTAAATTTACGTGAAATATAATTTTAAAAAAACTTATTGAAAACGACTATTGCTCCTACTGTTAACATAGATGCAAGAAGAGCAGAGAAAAAACATACCAATAAAAAATATATATTTCTCATTGGTATGTCAGTACGAATTGATAAATTTCGTTCGATTGAATATGGAGAAACATTGATATTACTTAAGGATTCTTTACGACTCTGCTTAATATTCTTTATCTCAAAAATCGGATATTCCTCTTCAATTAAAACGCCTGAAACACTTTCATCCAGAATCAGTATATAACCTTCTTTAGAAATGGTTTTTATTTCGCACGCTAAGTTATCAAATTGCGCAAGAGATTTTCTTAAATTAGAAATGGCTTTGGTCAATGATGTTTCACTCACGAAAACCTTACCCCAAACTTTTTCTTGTATATACTCCTTACCTACAACTTCATTTACATGATCACATAGTAGTTTTAATATTACAGCCTCACGTCCACCTATGCTAACTACATTATCCTCAGTGCTAACCTGTCTTTTAAGCACATCAAAAACCATCTGATTTCCTAACGCATAGTTTCTTGCCATTGCTATTCCTCCTAAGAATTACTCGTTCATCACAAAATTAACTCAGAGTTACATTGTGGTCTTTTTTTCAGAATAAAGTAATAAAAAATCGCCAAAAAAAGATGAATTAACCAGAAAAAAATCGAAAAAAACACACTCAAAAAACAAGGTGCGGACCTTTTGCAGCTTTGAAAACAATGGAAAAACAAACGAAACCAAATGTATCAAGCTGCCGAATGTAAATACTAATTATTAAGATTACAGTACATTGTGCTGATATGCTTAGAAGGTGATAAGGAACTACGGGAACCACAGAGAATATAACTAACAAAAACCTAAATATTCATACTTTAAAATATGACACACTTTATTATACTCACCTTAATTATTTTAAATTAAAAATTTACCTTTAGGAAAGTTTAGTGTTGAAACTTAATTTATTAATGTGTACACATATGTTTATGTTTACAAATCTATATACATTAAGTCATAAGCCAGGCCCAAAATATCTACTTAGACCCGACTTACTATTTTTAGCTTAACTGTTAGAATAACCCAGTTTTAATTGTAATGTTTTTATTAACTCACTCTGTTTTTTGACCAAAGCCTCCTGTCCTAAAAAGGTAAAGTCTTCAAATCCAGTTTTCATATGAATCGATAGAAATCTTGATATATCTGCTTTAAGACTGTCGGCTCCATGGATGTTTTCCATGAATTGCTTTTCCAATTTTGCCTGCGCATCTTTACCATTCTTAGTAGCGAATCCTTCCATAAAAGGCATTTCTGTAAGAACTTTGAGTGCTGACTGACGGTAATTGCTACCTAGTAAATTCAATTTTTCTTCATTTGTCGTCAGTTGATTGGCTGTGCGACGAGCCCCATCTAAAATGGCTTCCCCTTTTTTCATCTCAATGGCGCCACGGCTACTATCCGAGCGGAAAAGCCGTGTTTTTCCTGAATCGAGGCGACTCATCGTTTCAGTGGCAACACCTTTACGCTGCGTCTGGAAAGGCTGATCAGACACAACATCGGCTCGCTTCCATAGATCAGGAAAACGTTTCACTTCGGCCCAATAACTTGAAATCGATTTAGACTGCCCGTTCATTGCCGCCTCTAACGCATCAATATCCGCATACTGCCCATATTGATCGAGTAAAATGCCTTCCCAATTAACCTCCATAGCATTGACAACATAATCACTAATTTGTTGGCAGAGCAACTCTCTATTAGCTTGATTCATATTGGGCGCTGTTTTAAGTAATTCATCAGAGTAGAGTTCATCCATGGGCTCATTTTTTGTTGCAGGTGCCTGAACATCGTCATTTTTGATTCCAGTAACTGCTTTTTTAAGGTTGTTTTTATTGAAACCTGTAATTGCATTTAGCAAAGCGTCCTTTCCTCCACCTGACGGCGCAACCACGTCACTTGCCATCGCACCTACTGGCAGGATCGGAGCCGGTGGCGGCAAAGGTGGCGGTGGCGGTGGCAATGTACCACTTGCCATAGTTAATGCGACAGGAGGCTGAATATCTCCTTGCACTGTGGATGGTGCAGTACTTTGGCTGGATAAAACCATCCGAGCGTCTTGCATTTTTTTCAATACTTCTTGTAAAAATGAAGTATCGGCATTGGGCGTCACAGGTCGCGCTTTCTGATCTGCCGTTACCGATCGCAACTCAACGCCATCACGAATCGCTTGCATTAATGACAGTCTAGAATCCGCATTTTGCTTCGGCGCTGTAACTGCCATTTTGGCAACTTGGGCTGGTTTGGCTAACTGAAGCGGTTTATTCGCAACTGACTTTTCTTTGCCATTCTTCGAGCGAGATTTAAGACGGATAGATTGAAACAGCGATAAAAAACGCTTTTTTATACTAGGCCTATTACTCACCTGCTTAATCTCGAGTTTATCAGTTGCGGCGTTACTGACGCCCTCACTCTTGATATCTGATGAAGGTGGATTGATGATGTGATTGGAAATTGGCATCCGGTACTCCTCTGATCATAGGCTCACTAATGTTATAAATGTGTGAGCAATTAACTATCTACTCCATCACTATATAAATAAGTAGAAGAGGGACACACAGACTTTGTCTGAAATATTCTGAGTAAAAGTGGAATGACTTAATCACTCTGTTTATTTAGACAAGTAAAAGTAATCACTAGTTAGTTAAAAATTAGGATTGTGCAAGTAAATTAATCATTTTTTATTCATCATTTGCCATTAACCATTAATAAAATTTTCATTTATTTTAGTATTAATATTCCATTCAGAGATTTGATAATGCCGATTCATACAAGCAATTATTCTAATTTTTCCAGCTATAAAAGCTACAATCAATTCGCAGCTATACCTAACACGCTCAATATCGTAAAACTTTCCCAACGTAGAGCTGATACGCTAAAGCCTGTGAAAACGATAAGTTCATTCGCAGAGATCAACAATGTCAAAAAATCTCTCCATCGAGTGAAAATCGAAGCGGCTCAGCTAATACAAAAAAGTTATCGCTCTTATCAACAAAAAAAAGCTGAAAAAGAGCTCAATACAGTAGGTATTAAATCACTCACAAATGCTAAGGCAGGACGTAGCTACTTCTATAATGCACAAACCGAATTAGTCGCAAAAACACCAACTAAGTTTCAACCTGCTGGGAAAGGAACCTACAAACAGTTAGTACGCCAAGATAGTCAATTTGTGCAATTACATATTCATAATGACACGTTTGATATAGATAAAAATAAATACAACCAATTAGCAATGAACCAACTTAGATCGCATCCTTCAATTTGTCCTTCTATTTATGTAAACGATTCGACCATGATTGCCCATAATGGTGGCATTGAAGTAGCGCAATTAATTGAACAAGGGGACAAGATTCCCTTAATTCACTTTAAATCACTCTTAGAAGATTTATGTTCCTTACATAGCGAGGAGATATTCCTGCACGATATTAAACCTGAAAATCTAACCTATAAAGGCAGCCATGTGCATCATATTGATGTGGAAAATCTGGTCGCGGCGGATTATAACGATGGCGAGAATGGTATTGTCTGCACGCCAGAGTACACCACAGCGCATTTAACAAATGCGATTTTAAACGGGGATCCACTCGCAGACCAAAACCACGATAACTACGCCATTTTATTGAGCATGATTGAAGCCACTAGCGGTGACTTCTTCCCAAATGCCCCAGTTGTAAACCCACAACGTATTTTCGGGCTCATGGGTAAGGATCTAATAAGAGCTCAAGGCTGGATACAAGAGCACATCAAGCCTGAGTACCAAGCGACAGCAGGAGCATTACTTAAGTGTCCAGGAACCAATAGCGATTCAACGCCCTTAATCGATATGATTAATTGGAAGTAAACTGTCTCAAACCGCTTGTAACAATCAATGATTGGAGCTCTATTTCCATAGATGGCTCCATAACCACTTTTTATGGTTATGGAGCTAACAACGGTTCTTAGTTCTGTGATGACTTTATGAGCTGAACGTGCAAATAGTACATTCATCAAAGTATGTGTACTATTTCTATCCACTAAATCATCTCTGTGCATAATGGCTTTTAAATCACCTCTTTTACTGATGCCAATTTAGTTACAATTTCAGCTATAGCGTGAATAAACGCGAGTATTCCCATGCAATTTCATTTGCTTAATATTAACATTGGGCAATCAATGTCAGCATTTATCGCATTCAAGTTACTAAGGTGAGCTAGTCGCCTTGGTTAAATGCGGCTATATTAGGCAGATTCGTTTTCAATTTCAGCCAGTTGGTTAATCTTAACTGTTTCTCATCAGTAGAAGTAAGCACCAATCTGAGCAATTAAAGGACATCCCATGGGACAAGAAACCTCGAAAATCCTCGTCGTCGATGATGATATGCGCCTGCGAGCGTTACTCGAGCGTTACCTGATGGAGCAAGGTTATCAGGTGCGTAGCGCGGCCAATGCCGAGCAGATGGACCGCCTATTAGAACGCGAAAACTTCCATTTACTCGTGCTCGACTTGATGTTACCCGGTGAAGATGGCCTGTCTATCTGCCGCCGTTTGCGCCAGCAAGGTAATCCTATTCCGATCGTGATGCTGACGGCCAAGGGCGATGAAGTCGACCGTATTATTGGCCTAGAGTTAGGCGCCGACGATTATCTGCCAAAACCTTTTAATCCACGGGAATTGCTCGCGCGGATCAAAGCCGTGATGCGTCGCCAAACCCAAGATGTGCCCGGTGCGCCAGCCCAGCAGGAAGCACAGATTAGCTTCGGTGAGTTCTCGCTAGATTTAGCCACCCGTGAGATGTACCACGGCGACGAATCCATCGCACTCACTAGCGGTGAGTTTGCCGTACTTAAAGTGCTCGTCACCCATCCACGCGAGCCCTTGTCTCGGGATAAGTTAATGAACCTCGCCCGTGGCCGCGATTATTCGGCGCTAGAACGCTCCATCGACGTGCAAGTGTCACGTCTGCGCCGCTTAATCGAAAAAGATCCCGCGAATCCTCGCTACATTCAAACGGTTTGGGGTTTAGGTTATGTGTTTGTACCCGATGGTGCCGCGCGTCGATGAGCCGCGTTGCCATCTTAATCTCCTGCGGTTATTGAGCCCACGATGAAAGCTAAGTTTTGGTGGCGGTTTGTTCCTCGCAGCGCATTTAGTCAAACCGTGATGCTGATTGGTTGTCTATTACTGATCAATCAGCTGGTGTCTTACGTCACGGTCGCAGTATATGTACTTAAGCCAAGTTACCAACAAATCAATCAGTTAATCGCTCGCCAAGTCAAATTACTGTTTGTCGACGGCATAGATATTGGCCGCGAACACTTAACCATAGTCGATGCCCTTAATGCCAAAGTCCACGACGATGGCATGAAAATCTACAATCAACAGCAAGCGCATGAAGCAGGTATTGAGCAAGCCACTTACTATGGTTTCTGGTCATCGCAGATGTCGGAATATCTTGGTGGCGATGCCGAAGTCCGCGTCACCCATGGCAGCGTATTACAGATTTGGATCCGTCCACCACAAGCGCCCTCGATTTGGATAAAAGTGCCACTTATCGGCCAAAATGTTTCAGATCTTTCGCCACTCACCCTTTATTTAATGGTGATTGGCGCACTTAGTGTCGCTGGGGGATGGTGGTTTGCTCGCCAGCAAAACCGCCCACTTAGGCGACTACAAAAAGCCGCGATTTCAGTCTCCCGCGGTGAATTTCCCGATCCCTTGCCGCTAAAAGGTTCGAGTGAAATTGTCGAAGTTACCAATGCTTTCAACCAGATGGCACACAGCATGAAGCAACTGGAGCAGGACAGAGCGCTATTGATGGCGGGGATCTCCCACGACTTGCGCACGCCGCTCACCCGTATTCGCCTCGCCTCTGAGATGATGGTTGAAGAAGATCAATATCTTAAAGATGGCATAGTCAACGATATCGAAGATATGGACGCCATCATCAGCCAATTTATTGCTTACATTCGCCAAGATCAGGAAACCAGCCGTGAGCTAGGCCAAATCAATAAACTCATTCAAGATATCGCTCAAGCAGAAGCCAATCGCGCTGGTGAAATTGAAGTGCTGTTAACTGACTGCCCAGAAGCTCAATTCCAAGCGATTGCCATTAAACGGGTACTGAGCAACTTAGTCGAAAATGCCTTTCGCTATGGTTCAGGCTGGATCCGCATTAGCTCGCAGTTCGATGGCAAGCGTATCGGTTTTAGTGTTGAAGATAATGGACCAGGGATCGATGAGTCGCAAATTACCAAACTATTTCAACCTTTTACCCAAGGTGATATCGCCCGTGGTAGTGTTGGTTCGGGCCTAGGCCTCGCCATTATCAAACGGATTATCGACAGACACCAAGGGCAAATTACCCTCTCCAACCGCGCCGAAGGCGGTTTAAAAGCCCAAGTGTGGCTGCCGCTGGAATAACGCGAGATCACATATTTGCAAATCAAATGACAACGCTGACATCCAAGTGAGCACTTGTCATATTAATGTCACCTTAAATTCATAAACTCAGCACAGTTACTGGCTCTGACCATTATGAAGATTGCAAAATGAAAATTTCAACGCTGTCGCTTTCTGCTTCTGCCCTGTTGTTATTGCTCGCGGGATTGCTAGCAGCCGTAGTGCTGTGGAGCAGTGATCAGCGGCAACAAATTGAGCAGCAAACACTGACATTACAAGCTATTCAGCAGGATTTTCTCGTCGGTGTACGCCGCGATCTCGATGGCTATTTAGCCAGTGGCAACGCTAGCCAACTTGAACAAGCGAAAACCAAACTCAGCGCCATTAAAAACCAGCTCACGCAGCTTAACCTCGCAGCCATGGGCGCTACCGACAATGACTTGCAAGCCAGCCTAAGCAACTTCATTCAAGATTTAGATACCAAGTACCGCGCCGCGGGTAAACTCGCTGGCAATCCTAGGCAACTGCTCGCCCACGCGGAATCTGAAATGCTCGACTACAACCGTCGTCTGGGCAGCTATGCCGATAAAGGCTTAGCCACAAATGCGGCGGTCGCCGAACAATATCTGCAATTGAGCCGCAATTTACCTTCTATCGTCTACCAACTTTCCCAACTGACCGATGGTTATCTGATCGGTAAAAATCAGCAGCTCAAGGGCATTTTAGACAGCACCAGCAAAGAGCTAAATACGTGGCACGACACCCTCAGCGCTCTGCCGTTAATCGGTGTATATGAGCAGCAAGAAGCCGATGAATTTGCACTCGGCGCAAGCGAACCGGAACAAATTGAAATCGGCGAGAGTGACCGCAGTGAACTGCTCAGTCTCGCCAATCGATACAACAAAGAAGTCGCCAATACCCACCAATTACTGCAAACAAACCAAGAGATGCAAGATCAACTCATTCAAGCGATTAGCAATGTGGAACAACAACTTATTGGCTTAGGTGAGGCCCAGACAGCAAAGAACCAGCAGCTGAAATATGAGTTACAGCTAATCCTCTACACTATGGTTTCCATCATGGCCTTGTTTGCGATTGGTTATTTAATCCTGCAGCAAAATCGCGTCGTCAAACCGCTAAAACGTCTCAACCAAGCTTTTATGAAATTAAGCGAATCGAACAGCCGCGAGCGTTTAGACATTAATCGTCGCTGCGAGACGGGCCAAATAGCAGGTCATTTCAACCAGTTACTGCACAGGTTTGAACAGGAAGACGAGGCACAGCGCCAGCAAATCACTAAGGTTTCTCAATCATTAAGCCAACTGGTGGCACGCATTACTCAGCTATCACAACACACAGAGCACACCCAAACGATTGTGGCCGATACGCAAACACAGACCGAGCATATCCGCAGCCTCGCCAATGAGGTGAGCCACACTTCGGCACTCGTGGAAGACAGCGCAGCCGAAACCATGCGCCAAATGCAGTCGAGTCAAGCACAAGCAGAGGCGGTATTGAGCGCGACCGAGCAAACACAAACCGCGGTCGGTCTGTGCCATTCGTCCCTTGAAAGCCTAAATAACTCAGTGACGGATGTATCGAAAATCATTGATGTGATTGGCAATATTGCCGAGCAAACTAACTTACTCGCCCTTAATGCTGCCATCGAAGCTGCGCGGGCTGGCGAGCAAGGTCGCGGCTTTGCCGTGGTGGCCGATGAAGTGCGTAATTTAAGCCAACGCACCCAAGTGTCTTTGAATGAGATCGTGAAAATTCTGCAACAACTTACCCAATCAAATCATGCTCTCAGTGAGAGTGTCGATGGCATAGCACAGGCCACCAGCAGCCAGAAACTGCGTGCTCAGAGTCTGTGGCAAGTGGCGCAAACAGTGCAAAACCAAGCAAGTGAAATGGCTAATACCGCCAAACAAGGCTCGCTCAATGCCAAAGAGCAAGTCGATTATCTCGATGAATTTGTTCGCACTATGGATAGTTTAAAAGAACAAGCGCAAACCAGTTCACTGCAGAGTGAGGTCATCGCCCAAGAAGTACAGCAGAGTGTAGAAGATATTGAAACCAGCTTGGGGATTGGGCAAAGCCAAATAAACCGTGCGGCCTAAAACCGCACGTTTATTCACTTAATTTCTCTATTTGTGTTTAATCGTCGATTCGACAATTGTGGATATTAGAGCCATCGAACTGACATTCGACATCAACCCATTTGCCTTCAAATGGCGTTAATGAAGCATCAGTCGCTTGATAGCCCCACAAGGTCTTTTGCATCACTAAACCCGACAAATCAAGCTCATTGCTTCGCACTTCAAGATCAATTTCTTTCACTAACCACTGGTTGTCTGCGAGTTCAACACCTTCTATTTGAATCCATTTTTGGTCAAGTGTCGCTAAGGTTAAACCGTCATCGAATTGAGTTCTGGCATCAATATCAAATGTAAATCCATTAATTTGTAGCTGATTATTGGTAGTCAGTGTCGCCAGACCTTCTAGCTCGAACTTTTTACCTAAGGTTGGAGGTATTCCACCATTATCATGTGATGTTTCAAATTCAACTTCTCTGGCCCATAAACCCTGCGGCATAGATTGAATATCTACATCGACTAGCTTGCCTTCAACCAAGTTAGCTTGCTTGCCATCTTCAAATTGAGTATTTGTAGTGACATAGAGTCGAGTACGGGCATTAAGCTCAAACTGCGTTTTATCTTGGTTGACCCAAGTAATAGTCCCTTCTAGCTCCATATCGTTAAAAGACGCCGTATCTTCCACCTCGACTTCAGAGGCAAAAAATGAAGCACCACTTTGCTGGCCTTCCACTTCGACCCATGCGCCTTCCTGTAAGCTGCCTTCTAAACGTGCGTTGGCATAATTAATCACTGCCGAACCGATATTGAATTGTTGCGCAGCCTTATTTAATCCAGAGACACGTCCCTCGATTTCAGCAAACGCAAAATTGGGGATAAGGTTTATAGAATTAACCTGCCATTCTCCCATTACCGTTGGATAACCATTTACCGCCACCCAATCGCCTACTTTATACTGGGTCGCGTCCGCTGGTTTAACGACTAAATTAATCCCATTAACGGCAATAGTATTTTGATTAACGGAACTGATTTCACCCACGAGGCTTGGATCTAATATGACATTTTTAGCCTGTTGGCCTTCATTATCAATTTTGACCCTCATCCCCATTTGAATGGCATTAACCTCTAACGGCTGTTGTCCATAGTGAATCTTAGCATTAGCGATATTGACGTTATATCCATTGACCGTAATCGAATTATTGTCAGAAGCGATATTTGTTACTGTACCGTTAATTTTTGCGGGTAACGTAGGTTGTGGAACGATAGGATCGGGTTTAGAGGTATCTGTTGATGAATCATTACCACCGCAACCTGCCAGCAAAATGGCCGTAATACAGACTAAGAGTTTATTCATTTTCTTCCCTATTATGTCTTGTTAAATCAGTGCTGGGCATCTTAGTATGAAGATCGTCAAGCAAATGTGAAGAAATGAATTAACCTATGAAAGTATTAATTGTTGATGATAATCATGATGTTATTGAAACAATCATGGATTATTTAACCCTAGAGGGGATTATTGCCGACTGTGCATATCACGGGGAAAGTGCAATCAATTTAATTCAACAAAACCATTACGATGTCATCATAATGGATATTATGATGCCCAAATTAGACGGTATTAATACGGTCAAAAAACTGCGTGAAGAAATTTATTGTAATACACCGATTATATTTTTAACCGCCAAAGATAGTTTGCAGGATAAAATTGATTCTTTTACATCAGGTGGGGATGATTTTTTAAATAAACCTTTCGCGATGGAAGAATTATGCTTACGACTACATTCACTGCATAATCGTGGCCCACGTTTAGATGTGGGTATTTTGCGCTTCAGTGATATCAGTTTAAATTTGCAAACCCATCAAGTTACCCGTGCTGGTAAAGAAATTAAGCTCAGTAAAATTCAGCGCACCATTCTTTCACTGTTACTAAAACATGCGCCCGCTATCGTGAGTAAAGAGCAATTGGTAGATACAGTATGGGGAGATGATGCACCTTCGAGTGATTCACTTCGCAGCCACATATACAGCTTACGCAGTGCACTCGATAAAGGTTTTTCAGACTCAAAATTAGAGACTATCCATGGCCAAGGTTACCGACTTATCCCCTGAGCATTTTCCGAGTTTATATAAAAAAATCCGCCTCACTTTTTTAGTATTAACTAGCTTGATGTTTGCCATTTTTTGGAGCCTCATTTATATCGCCGAAGAACAAATTGAGAAGATTAGCCTCGAGCAAACGCTGGCCACAGAGACTCGCGAATATCTAAAGAATTATCAAAGGTTTGGTGATAAAGCACAGCTCCCCGATATCAATGAATTGAAAACATATTGGAGCAAAGAGTTTGTACCAGCTTGGCTGCAACCTTATCAAAATACCGGATTTTACGAACATCAACTGGGTGACGAAGATAAACACTTTTTGATATCCGCTCATCCTTCTGGGCAAGGGCTGTTGTATGTGGTTTATAAGGATGACGCGGACGATTTCCTTGATAGTTATGAAGATAGAATGCACATTTTGATCTCTATTATGGGGATAGGTTTGCTCCTGTTTATCATGGCGTATGGATTGTATTTTGTACGTCTGCTATCCAGTCCACTCGCTGAGATTGAAAATAAAATCAATCAACTATCACCAAAAAGACCGACATCAACACCGAGTACTTCATACCGTGAAACCCGCCAGATTGAGCAAACCCTATTAAGCAACAAAGCTAAAATTGCCGCCTACTTCACTCGGGAACAAGAATTTAGCCGTTTTGCCTCCCATGAACTACGCACGCCCATTATGGTGATCCAAGGTTCGGTCGAATTGCTCAAAAAAATCCCCAATGCGACAACCGAGGCTCAACAATTAATGGTCAAAAAAGCCATTACACGTATTGATTACGCAGGGCATCAAATGAAAACGCTCACCGAGGCCTTTTTACTTCTCGGAAAAGAAGACATTGAATCCCAGCACTACAGCCAAATTGATTTAGCACCACGCCTTGAACACATTTTAGCTGAGATGGCACAACACTTTGCCAAGCAAGAAATCACCTACAGCTTAACGCTTAAAGATTGCTTGAGCATCAAGGCGCCACTGAGCTTTATTGACATAGTGATAGGTAATTTAATTAAAAATGCTTTCAATTACAGTGTCGGAAACATTGAAATTACGATGCAAAGCAACCAATTATGGATACTGAATCCACTAAGCACTCAAAGTACTGATACATCAGGCTATGGCTGCGGATTAATTATTATTGAACGTATTTGCGAGCGAATGGGCTGGGCATTTTCAACCCAAAACGATGGTGCTAGCTATCAGGCTTATGTTCAGTTTATAGATAATGCCCATTAACTGAAGTTAGCTTGGATAAATGACCTCGTTTTAGCAAATTCTGAGTTGCAAACCCAATCTTCACAACCGCTTCACGCTTGTCTTGGCACTATGCTCGCAACACTGTAATAGCCATTGAGGCTGAGTTACATAAAACCATAGAAAGGACAAACAGATGAATAAAATGACTCTTACCGTTTTCGCAATGGCACTTTCATTCACGACTATGGCCAGCCAAGCAGGCTTTCAACCTACAACGGGTGAACCTCAAATACAGGGTGGCTTCCAAGGGCCGAGCGCAAGACAAGTGATTCATGATGTGGTGAGCGCGCTCAATGCCAGTGATGACGCCCAAATTGAGTTAACGGGCCATATCATTTCTTCCATTGGACACGATGATTATATTTTCCGTGACGCTACGGGTGATATTAAGGTCGAAATTGATGATGATTTATGGCGCGGCAACACAGTAACACCTGAGACTCAGGTCATTATTCGTGGTGAAGTGGATAAAGATTGGTCTGAAGTGACCATAGATGCAGACAACATTCAAATCGTACAATAAATGGATTTAGTTAAAGCCAGCCAATGAATGGCTGGCTTTGGTCACATCCAAACTTCATGTCTTAAATACGCTTAGATAGCAGCCAAAACAACTTCAGCTTTACTGGCTTCAAAAGCCTTTGGCTCTTCTACATTCAGTAGAGTCACTACACCGTTATCGATGATCATGGCATAACGTTGTGAACGCACTCCACCAAAACCGGCAGTATCCATCTCCAAACCTAAGGCTTTAGTAAAGCTGGCATCGCCATCGGCTAACATCATTAATTCAGAAGCATTTTGTGCTTCGCCCCACGCTTTCATCACAAAGGCATCGTTCACAGCAACACAGGCAATCAAATCCACGCCTTTCGCTTTAAATTGATCGGCTAATACCACATAGCCAGGTAAATGCGCTTCAGAACACGTTGGAGTAAAAGCACCTGGCACTGCAAACAATACGACTTTTTTACCCGCGAACAATTCGGTAACTTGGTGATTCACCATGCCATCTTTAGTCAGTTGACCTAATGTGGCAGCAGGTAATGTTTGACCTTGAGCAATCATGTCTTTCTCCATTTAGTTAAAATAACTCATCCATACTAGCCCTATTTACCGCAGATAAACACCGAGAGAAATAAGGGCGATTAGGCTCGAGTTCGATTCAACCGCAGCCCCGCACACAAACTAAGACATAACAAACCTAATACTGAGAAGGCGCCGCCACTTTCCTCAACAACGATAATGTCGGGCTCTCTGTCTCGATCGCTACTCTCCAATGGCAGCGCATACAAACTATCGGTCTCATCGGCGCTAATGGTCGCAACAATATCGCTGTAACCCACTTCATACACATCAATCAACACATCATAGTGATCCGTCGCATAACCCGTGTAGAGCGTGGTCAACACTTCGTAATCGTCCTGTGTCGAATCGCCGTAAATGGTAAATACGTCTGTGGTGTAGTAATGCACCCAAGGGCCACCATCACGACTGAGATAAAGCTCGGCAAATAAATCAGCTCTTTCATTAAGATATGCACCATTGACATCAACGTCGAAGGTCACGCTAAACGTTTGATAAAACCCATCGTAGTCAAAGTCTTCAAACAAACGACTGCTGGCATCAAAAATCGAAAAGCTGTGATACACAGGTGCGCGGTAGGGATCGTCACTGGTCGCGCTCGAACTCGGAATCCCTTGGCTCGCATGTTTCGCTGTCACTTGCTCACGCGTCATCGGCGAGGCGCCCATAAGTTGCACTCGGTTTGCCGTCGGCGCTTTGGATGATAAGGCTGGCGCCAAGGATTTCACGGCCGCAGCGGCGACTTCAGTGACATTTTTTGCGGGCGCGGCTTGTTGTAACAAAGTTAAGGCTTGTTGTTCCTGCTCGGCAGCTTGCTCGCTATTTTCTGCTTTTTTGGCAATACCAACGCTGGCTGCAGTAAATGGCGTTAAGCTTTGCGATGACTCCAGTTCGCGGGGCTGAGCGCTAGCGACAGATGACGCTAAAAACAGCGCAGCAATAGCCGTTGCCATAAACAGCTTAACATTAACTGTGGCTGCCATATCTTGCTTATTGAGTGTGTTCATCTTGAATATCCTATGGATAACCCGTTCAAATTGGAGCTATTAAAGTGCAATGAAGGTGAACATAAGCTGAACATCAACGCCCACTGTTCTCAGCCAGAAGATACGTTCAGCCCGAGTTCATCTGGAATGGGTAACACTTACAAAACTTAAACGATACAAGCGCGAGCATAGAGATAGACTCGCCAACAGAACCTCAGTTCTGTCACGAATAACAAAATAACTGCCAAAGTTAATTTTGAAGGAATTGTGCCAACCAATTGGCTGATCTCTATGTGTTTGTTAAGGTGATGAGGTATTCTTAGTCGACTCGATAAGTTATCCATCTCACTCATTAACTTAAGATCGCTGAACATTGCGGGTACCCGATATGAAACTTGGTTTGACCTTGGCCCTAATCACTTGCTTATCAGCCTCCTTTGGTTGCATAGCAGGTAATGATAGACATGATGATCGCAATCAGCCTCGTAACCAAGGTGCGAAGAATGAGCAGCGCCGTCTAGCGGTCAATAGCCCTGATCAAGCGGTGGCAATGGCGCAACGACAATTTCAAGGCAAAGTATTGAGCGTACAATCCAGCGGATCGGGATATCGTATTAAAATCCTCAATAATGATGGCCAAGTATTTTCTGTTTCAGTAGATGCCGCAACGGGCCGAGTCTCGAGGAACTAACGATGCGATTGTTACTAGTTGAAGATGATATAGAACTACAGACTAACTTAAAGCAACATCTCCTCGATGCCCATTACAGTATCGATGTGGCGAGTGATGGTGAAGAAGGCTTATTTCAAGCGCTCGAATACAACTATGATGCAGCAATTATCGATGTAGGTTTACCTAAACTCGATGGTATCGCCTTGATCCGTAGCGTGCGTGAACAAAAACGCGACTTTCCTATCCTGATTTTAACCGCAAGGGACAGTTGGCAAGATAAGGTTGAAGGACTCGATGCCGGTGCCGACGACTATCTGACGAAACCTTTCCATCCCCAAGAACTCATCGCACGACTAAAAGCCCTGATCCGTCGCTCTGCCGGTAAGGCCAGCCCCCTGATCTACAACGGCCCCTTTAGCCTTAACACCAGCAGTCTAGAAGTACGTAAAGGCGAAGAACTGGTTAATCTCAGTGGTTCTGAATACAAGTTATTCGAATTTTTTATGTTGCATCAAGGCGAAGTCAAATCAAAAACTGTACTCACAGAGCATATTTACGATCAGGATTTTGATTTAGATTCTAACGTCATCGAAGTCTTTATCCGCCGGTTACGCAAAAAACTCGACCCAGATAATCAATACAACTTAATTGAAACTCTGCGCGGCCAAGGTTATCGCCTAAAAGCGTTAACGTCCGGGCAAGCAGCCGATGAGTAAACGCGCCATGGCGTGGCAAGTGTTGAACTCCCTAAAAGCACGCTTAGTTGCCAGCGCGCTATTATTTATCTTAGTGTTATTACCTTTGATCGGCGTTGCCTTAAACGATGCCTTTACCGAACAAGTTAAAAGCGCAACCAAGAATGAACTCAGTGCCTATGTCTATTCGATTCTCGCGGTGACTGAAGTCGAAAACAAACAAATCTCCATCCCAGAGTTAGTGTTAGAGAATCGTTTTAACCTCATTCAATCAGGGCTGTATGCCATTGCAACCACTGAAGACGCCAGCGGCAAACAAGATATAGTGTGGCACTCGCAATCTTTTATGGGGATTACGCCACCGCCACATTTTACCATCCCGGCCACAGGTCAAAGCGCATTTGAGCAAATCGAGCTCGCCGATCAACTCCATTTGATTTATAGCTTTAGTGTCAGTTTTGCCAGCCAAAATCAAAACGTGCCAGTGACAATCCACATCATTAAAGACGAGCGAGAATTTCAGCAGCAAATTGATCAGTTTAATCAACAGCTTTGGACTTGGCTGCTGATCTTAATGTTAGTCATGTTAGTGTTTCAATTGAGTTGGTTACTGTGGACGTTGCGACCTTTAGCACGCTTTACCCAAGAGTTACATTCCGTCGAGCAAGGTAAGTCGATGCAGCTAAGTAGCCAGTACCCCACTGAATTACAAGCGGTTGCTCGGCAGCTTAATATTTTGCTCAATACCGAACAAACCCAACGAAAACGCTATCGTAATGCCTTGGCCGACCTAGCCCATAGCCTCAAAACACCACTGGCGGTGATCAAGAGTCAGGCCGACTTAAGCGAATCCTCCAGTGAGCAAGTATCAGTGATCAGCCGGATCATTGGCCACCAGCTAAAACGCGCCCAAACCGCAGCGGCGGCCTCGTGGCATTTAGGTATTCGTGTCGATGAAGTCGCCGCTAAGTTATTACGCACATTAGCTAAAATTTATCGAGAGCCACAAATCAATCTCAGCGGCGAGATGGTAGAACACGCAGTATTCAAGGGGGATGAAGCAGATCTGACTGAAATTCTAGGCAATTTACTCGACAACGCCTGTAAAGCCGCGAAGTCTACGGTGACATTAACGGTCACAGGCGATGCCTATCAACTGCTAATCTGTATCGAAGATGATGGCCCAGGGATCAGTGAAGCCCTGCAAAATCAAATCTTTGAACGTGGTATTCGCGCAGACTCCTACCTTCAAGGTAATGGTATTGGGCTTGCTATCGTGCGCGATTTAGTCGACAGCTATAACGGCAGAATTTCTGTCTCTCGTTCAGAAACCTTAGGTGGTGCCAAATTTAGCATCAGCTTTGCACACTCAGTTTAAGTCTTTATTTTCAATTTGATAGATTTATTACTTCTCTTAAAACTTGGATATAGATAAATATTTAACCGCAAAACACTTTCAGCTTATGTTCATATTCACACGCCTAATATGCCCATAACATCCTCGAACAGGATTATTGGAGCAAACCATGAACAGACTACATCGATGGAATTGGCTAGTGTTAACGGCGGCATTAGTGGCCTTGCCTTTCACTACCACAGCCCAAGCTGCGGGCGTATCTGTGAGCCAAGGATCGAGCACAGCGGCAAGCCAAGCCGAACTCGAACAAATGCTGGCGCCTATTGCCCTGTATCCCGATAGCTTACTGACCCACATACTTATCGCTTCAACTTATCCACTCGAAATAGTGCAGGCACAGCGTTGGTTAACCCAGCGCCCCAAATCATCGATCGACCAAATTATGTCGCAAGCCGAAGATCAGGACTGGGACCCGAGCGTCAAAGCCTTGCTGGCCTTCCCGACGCTGCTACAAAAAATGAGTGAAGATCTCGAATGGACTCAAAGACTCGGTGAAGCCTTCTTAGAAGATGAAGGCCAAGTGATGAACAGCATTCAGTCCCTAAGACAACAGGCTGATAAAGCGAATAGCTTAGCGGACATGGATAACATGGCAATTACACGCGCCAACAATCAGATCATCATAGAACCCGCGAAGCGAGAAATCGTCTACGTCCCCTATTACGATCCACGCGTGGTTTACGGCACATGGCGTTGGGGTGTGGCTTATCCACCTGTATATTGGGAATTTGGCGGCTATGCTGGCTATCCCTATCGTCCGAGTCATAACCATTTCTACTGGTCACCGGGCATCCATATTTCCTTTAACTACTTCTTCAGTTCGTTCCACTGGCACAACCATAAAGTGGTGGTGATCGACTATCGCCATTCACACCGATATCGCCCACGGGAAAGGTACAGTGTTAGCCATGGAGCACAACCTTGGAAACATAAACCCGAACATAGACGCGGCGTGAGTTATCACAATCCAGTGGTGAAACAACGCTATTACCGTGATGATAAATATCGCGGCAGAGATTCACACTCAAGCGGCAGTAAACAGCACTTCAATAGCCAATATTCGAAGTCTAAAGAACGCCAAGATACCCATAGTAATCTGGGTAATATGAGTAATCAGGGCAATAAAAGTCGTGATAATAAAGACTATCACAACGTCAGCCGTGAACGTGATAACCGCACGCCGAGTTATCAGAAAACACAAGCCGAGTTAAAGGAGCGTCGCTCCGCCCCTATGGTACAAACACCAACCCACAAGGAGCGTAATGACATGCAATCAAGACCCGTGCAGTCAAAGCCAATGTCATCAAAGGAGCCTCAGCAAAGGCAATACCAAACTCGGGAGTCACAGCCGCGTAATGTCGATCAACAAAGGGCACAGTCACAAAGGCAAGAAAAACCAAGAACTATGACCCCAAGAGTTGAAACGCCACGACCTGAAACAAGACGTACAGAGCCACAACGGATTGAACAACCAAGACAAGCGGCGCCTAGACAACGCGAAGAAGTGAGAGTGAGACAAAGTGAGCCACGCCAAAATGCGCAAACCGCTCGCTCGGTAGAACATAACCAAGGTCGATCAACTCAAAGCCAAGAACGTCGCCATAGGGAATAACAAGATATAAACTGAAAACGAGTGCCCAGAAGACTCACCCTCTTACTGGGCATTTTTATGGATTATTTATCTGTAACATCACCTCACAAAGGCAACTTCCTCCAGAATTAATATCCTAAATATATCTCATATTCCAAAATGAACTACAAATAATAATTTTAATAACCAAATTTGTAGATATAGTCAGAGTGCGAGTCAAACTGGCTTCATCCGGTCGTCATTTGGCTCTCTTATAAACTCACATCTTGGAGGATGAAATATGGCAACCTTATTAATTGTGCCAGGGTTTGGTGGTAGTGGCCCTTTACATTGGCAAAGTTGGATTGCACAAAAATATGAATCAGCTATATGGGTCAATGACTTACCACTATTAGAGCCTAAGATTCATATCTGGGCCAATGCCATTTGCCGCGCAATCGATCAAATCGAAGGTGAAATCCTCATCCTCGCCCACAGTTTTGGCTGTTTAGCGACAAGCCTTGCCATCGCTCATCATCCACAGCGGGTAGCAGCAGCTATTTTAGTCGCGCCAGCATCACCAGCACGATTTTCTGAGAATGGACACATTCTGCCTGAACACGATGGCACTCAAACGATCAAACACTTGTTGCCAAAACATCCCTTAGGTGTCACAGGGCTTGTCATTGCCAGTGAAAACGATCCTTGGATGCCCTTTAATCAAGCTGCAAAACTGGCAAAAAAATTTGGATTCCCAACAATCAACTTAGGGTTAAGTGGCCACATTAATGTCGATTCCGGACATGGACAGTGGCCCCTCATTGATGTGCTTATTGGTAATCTTATCTATCAAATAGAAAGTGCAACTCAGATCTAGCCTAACGATCTCGCAAACTCAAACACACAAAAGACACAATTATTACATAAAAGAATATCAAATCGCAAAATGTAACTTTTTAGTTATCAATATTTGATTATAATTCCAATTACGTTGTCAAAAACCAATTACATGAGGACTTATATGGCAACCAAAGAAGATCTACAAACCGTGATCCCCGTGCTCGTCAATAGTTTAGAAAAACTACTGGGTAGAATTGAGTTTGGGACAGTGGAATTAACCTTTCACCATGGGAAATTAGTGCAATTAGAAAAGAAAGAAAAAATTCGTTTAGACCAAGTTACGCCGTCAAAATAAAAACGAAATTTACCACCCAATCAACACAGCTAGACCACATCGCTGACCGGTCAACCGGAAGCCTTATTAAATAATATGAGGATTTCGGTATGAATATTTTATCTCACCTACAAAAAGCAACACTCACCTTAGTTTTGGCCTCTGCTAGTTTTCTCGCACTCGCTGAAGATACGCTATTGAATGTTTCCTATGATCCAACCCGTGAATTCTATCGGGAATATAACCAACTCTTCAGCCAATATTGGCAAAAACAAGGCCATAAAGCCCCAACCATACGTCAATCTCACGGTGGTTCAGGCTCGCAAGCTCGCTCAGTTATCGATGGATTAGAAGCGGATGTTGTCACCCTAGCACTGGCCTATGACGTTGATGCATTAAGACAAAAAGCGGATTTAATTCCTGAAAATTGGCAAAGTCGCCTGCCACACAATAGCTCGCCCTATACCTCGACCATAGTGCTATTGGTTCGCAAGGGAAATCCCAAAAATATCCATGACTGGAATGACTTAGTTCGTGAAGGTGTAGAAGTCATTACCCCAAATCCTAAGACTTCAGGCGGGGCACGCTGGAACTATCTCGCTGCTTGGGGTTATGCACTGAAGCAATACGGCTCAGAAGAAAAAGCGTTAGAGTTTGTCACTCAGATTTATAAAAACGTACCTGTGCTGGACTCAGGCGCCCGTGGCGCAACCAATACCTTTGTACAGCGTAACATTGGCGATGTGTTCATCGCTTGGGAAAATGAAGCCATATTATCTGTTGAGCAGTTAGGAAAAGGTGAATTTGAAATTATTGTTCCAAGTGTCAGTATTCTTGCCGAGCCACCAGTGACAGTGGTAGATAAAAATGTCGATCGCAAAGGGACACGTAAGTTAGCAGAAGCTTACTTAGCACATCTCTATACTGATGAAGCACAACACCTAGCAGCAAAACACTTTTATCGCCCGACAAACCCAGACGTTGCGTTGCAATACAAAGACAAGTTTCCACAACTGACGCTCTTTACCATTGATGAGGTTTTTGGTGGCTGGAACAAAGCACAAAAAACTCATTTTAATGATGGTGGTCAATTCGATTCTATTTTAACCAAGATTAGCAAGTAATCTTTTACGCGGTTTCACTCATACGAAACCGCCCATGAGTTTCACTTATCTCGCGACGGAATAATGATATGAGCAAGGTTGTCATAAAATCTGTGCTACCTGGATTTGGTATTACCTTAGGCTTCTCAGTTTTATATTTAAGTTTGCTATTTCTTATTCCTGTAGCCGGATTAGTTCTGTTTACGCTGCAAATGAGTTGGGCTGACTTTTGGGTCGCAATTAGTCATCCTCAGGTTGTAGCCTCATACAAGCTGTCATTTACGGCGTCTTTTATTGGCGCCAGCATTAATGCCATTTTTGGGACTCTCGTCGCTTGGGTGTTAGTACGTTATCAATTTTTTGGTAAAAAAGTCGTCGATGCTTTAGTCGATCTGCCTTTTGCCTTACCGACGGCTGTCGCAGGTATCGCGCTCGTAACGCTTTATTCGACTACCGGGTGGGTAGGTCAATATTTACACTTATGGGGTATTAAAGTCGCCTACAGTCAAATTGGTGTTGTGATCGCCTTAACTTACATTGGATTGCCCTTTGTCGTACGAACAGTACAACCGGTTTTGGCTGATTTTTCAAAGGAACTTGAAGAAGCATCTGCATCCCTCGGTGCTAATCGATTAACCACCATAAGAAGAGTGATCCTACCTGCGGTATTACCTGCATTATTAACGGGTTACGCCTTAGCCTTTGCACGTGCAGTAGGCGAATATGGTTCCGTCATTTTTATCTCGGGCAATTTGCCCTATCGCACCGAAATTACTCCGCTACTGATAGTGTCCAAAGCTGAGCAATATGACTATAACGGCGCTGCGGCTATCGGAGTGGTCATGCTCGCAGCAGCTTTCCTCTTATTGTTATTAATTAATAGCCTACAGTGGTGGGCGAGTAAAAGAGGTTAAGTCTATGGGCCAAATATCGACTGTAAATTATCAAGCTACCACTGAGGCACCTTGGATAAAGTGGAGTTTAATCGGGATCGCATTAAGCTTTCTCGCACTGTTTCTGGTTTTGCCATTAGCGGTTGTGCTCTACGGCGCCTTTGAAGCGGGTCTCAAGATCTGGTGGCAAGCCGTGACCGATCCCGATGCGCTCGCTTCCATTCGCCTCACCTTATTAGTGTTAATTATTGTTGTACCCACCAATGCTATTTTTGGTGTCGCCATCGCTTGGGCTATTGCTAAATTTGAGTTTAGAGGCAAAACCATACTGATCTCGATAATCGATATGCCCTTCGCCATTTCACCCGTCGTGGTCGGGCTGATTTTTGTGATCCTCTTTGGTGCCCAAGGCTGGTTTGGGCCTTGGCTTGCTGCCCATGATTTAAAAGTGATTTTTGCCGTTCCGGGCATAGTCATTGTCATCATGTTTGGCACTTTACCCTTTATTGCCCGTGAACTCATCCCACTGATGCAGCAACAGGGCAAAGATGAAGAAGAGGCCTCACTCACCTTAGGCGCCAGTGGTTTAAAGACCTTTTGGTACGTCACTTTACCGAATATTAAGTGGGGCTTACTCTACGGCGTGATCCTGTGTAATGCCCGCGCTATGGGCGAGTTTGGGGCAGTAGCAGTAGTCTCAGGGCGCATTCGAGGTGAGACCAATACTATGCCGCTACACATAGAAGTGCTTTATAACGAATACATGTTTACGGCCGCGTTTGCCGTGTCATCCCTACTCACAGGTTTAGCACTGGTCACTATCGTGCTGAAAGGCCTTGTGGAGTGGAAAGATGAGCGCAAACATCAAATTAACTAAACGCAAAGTCCTTAGGAACAGAGCATTATGAGCATACACATTCAACAAGTTAATAAGCGTTTTAGTGATTTTGTTGCCGTGGACTCGGTCAATTTAGAGATCAAAACCGGAGAGTTGACGGCCCTTTTAGGTCCATCCGGCTCAGGCAAAACAACTTTACTCAGGATTATTGCCGGACTCGAACAGGCCGACAGTGGCATAGTCAGATTTAATGGCGAAGACATCACCACACAGCATGTGAGTGAACGCGGTGTCGGTTTTGTATTCCAACATTACGCCCTGTTTAAACATATGACTGTATTCGAAAATGTCGCCTATGGACTCACAGTCAGACCACGAAAGACACGTCCGACTAAGGCAGAAATTGCCGATAAGGTGCATTCATTACTCAAACTCGTCCAATTAGATTGGACTGCTAATCGCTATCCATCACAACTTTCAGGCGGTCAAAGGCAACGCATCGCACTCGCCCGCGCGCTTGCGGTCGAACCTAAGGTTCTACTGTTAGACGAACCCTTTGGCGCGCTCGATGCAAAAGTCCGCGCAGAATTACGCCGCTGGTTAAGACGCTTACACGATGAGATTAATGTCACTACCGTATTTGTAACCCATGATCAGGAAGAAGCACTCGAAGTCGCAGACAAAATCGTGGTGATGAATCAAGGTCGTATCGAGCAGCAAGGTACGCCAGAAGAAGTCTATGATAATCCAAGCAATCCTTTTGTGTACGAGTTTCTCGGCAATGTGAACCTATTTCATGCCCGGGTAAAACAAGGGCATAGCACTATAGGCAATATCCACATTCCCTCACCTGAACACACAATTAGCGAAGAGCAACAAGGCTTAGCCTATGTGCGCCCACACGAAATCGAGGTACTGACACAACCAACTGAAAATGCCCTTAAAGTCAGTTTAGACTTAGTGACCATAGTTGGCCCAGCAGTGAGATTAGAAGTCCTAACTGAGCTAGATAACCAACTGATCCATGTTGAATTATCTAAAGTGCAATTTAAACAGCTTGGCATAAACAAAGGTGATAGCGCTTGGATCCAGCCGCGCTATACCAAAGTCTTTTTAGGGGAAGGTATTTAGCCACTCACCGCCCTAATCAATAGATTAGAACTTCAAGGTCAAGGACTGACCTTCTCCCATTCCCTGCCACTCAACACTCAAATCCATAATCTCATTGAGAATATGATCAAAATCTGTTTGGTTAACAGTAGGAACGGCTAAGTCTCGACTGCTACAGGCTTGCTCTAACAGATAAATAAAGCCGTCATAGGTTGGCGTTTCACCCGACCACAGTAGCGACTGCAGGGTCTCAACTATGGATTCGGTTTGCCACACCTCCGTTTTATCAGCGATGGCGCGGGAGGTTTCATTATGCTCTAAGGTAAAGCTGATATCGGCGCCAGCTCTGATCTGCGAGAAAAAAGCGCCTTGAATATGCAGGCGTTTTTCAACCACATAGTGGATCATATCGTGAGGTGCTATACCTTGTTCTGGCATTTGGGTTTGGGTCGCACTACCGTCCATGCGCACACAGCGCAACTGGCCATAACGCTGAGTACCTTTAGTGAAGATGACTTGCATAAAACCATCCTTAGTATTTTGATTAACGCATGCATAATGCGAACTCAAGTATAGTCCAACTCTGCGCCAGCATTAGAAAAACAACAACACTCTGCCGTTATAAATTACGCTGGATAAAGCGGAAACACTCTTCTGCCGCTAAGGGTTTACTAAAGTAAAACCCTTGCACTAAGTCGCACCCCATGCTCGACAATAATACCAATTGCGCCTCGTTTTCAACCCCTTCAGCGACCACAGTTAACCCCAATTCATGGGACATAGAAATAGTTGCAGCGCTAATGGCTGCATCGTTCGGGTCGGTCTCAATATCCTTCACAAAGGATCGGTCGAGCTTTAACCTGTCTAAGGGCAAGAGTTTCAAATAGGATAAAGAGGAATATCCTGTACCAAAATCATCGATGGCGAGCTCGATACCATGTTGGCGCAATTCCGCTAATAGGCGCGCATTCTGTTCAGGATATTGCATCGCCACACTCTCGGTAATCTCCAGCTCCAGTGCACCTTTGCCCAACTTATGCTTCACCAGCACATTGGTAATATCGGCGACTATCGTATCCTTACGGAGTTGATGCGCTGACAGATTCACCGCCATTCGCAACTCAGTGGCACCCGCTGCGCGCCAGACAGCAAGTTGCGCCATCGCCGTTTCTAACACCCATTGGCCAATTGGGATGATCATGTCGATCTCTTCGGCAATGGGAATAAAACGGTCAGGCGCTATCATGCCAAATTCGGGATGCTGCCAGCGCACAAGCGCTTCGACACTGACCACTTGCCCGCTTCTAATATCAATTTGTGGCTGATAATGAAGTCGTAATTCGTCGTTTGCTAACACTTGCCTTAGGCCAGTTTCAATATGCTGGCGCTCAGTGATCAAAGTGTTCATTGCCGCAGTAAAGAATTGATAGTTATTGCGTCCAGCCGCTTTTGCGCGGTACATGGCCATATCAGCATTTTTCATCAAGGCTTCAACACTGTCACCATCATTGGGGAATAAACTGATCCCTATACTTGGCGATGAATGTAATGCTTGATTATTAATCACATAGGTTTGACTCAAACCACTACGCAGCGCCTCGGCCAAACTGGCCACTTCATCATGGTTTGTATCGGACAAGGCAACCACAAACTCATCGCCCCCCAAACGCGCCACAGTATCATTATCACCAACGATGTATTTCAAACGTCGGGCCACCTCTAGCAGCAGTTGATCGCCCACATGATGGCCCAAGGTATCGTTGATATTTTTAAAGTGGTCCATGTCGATAAACATTACCGCTATTTGGCTGTGGGATACCAGAGCATCCTTAAACACCACTTCGAGGCGCGACTGCAAGCTCAGTCGATTAGGCAATAAGGTCAAAGAGTCATGATGGGCAAGGAAATGAATGCGTTCCTCACTGACTTTACGCTCACTGATATCGGTAAAGCTGCCAATATAGTGGCTCACGGCACCAGAATCATCCCGCACCACAGACATCATCAACCATTTCGGGAAATCGTAGCCTTGTTTATGCCTATCCCAGACTTCACCTTGCCAGAAACCCGTTTGCTCGAGGGCAGCACGGACTTGAGAATCGATACTTTTATCCGTTCGTTCAGCCTCTATAAAACGGCAGTTTTTACCAATAATGTCCTCTCGGGAATAACCCGTGATCTGAGAAAATGCGCTATTCACATCCACAATGATATCGTTGGCATCCATAATCGTGATGCCTTCACCACTCTGCTGAAATACTTGCGCCAAGAGATTTACCCGCGCAACGGTACGCTCCTGCTCGGTAATATCTTCGACAATAAACAAAATGAGCTGTTCACCATTAGCACCAGTAACTAAAGCCCCGTTGAGGCGCACCGCCACTAATTGGCCATTTTTATGTAAATAATGCTTCTGATAGGGACCGTAACGGCGCGTCTGCTTTAAGCGCTCTAATTGCTCAGTTTCACTTAATTGATAACGCTTTGGGGTAAGATCCCAAGGATCAAGTTGATTAAGCTCATCGAGTGAATAACCCGTAATCGCTTGAAAGGCAGGGTTAATCGCCACAAATTGACCATCGTCTAAACGTTTAAGCACATGCCCTACAGGTGCCTTATCAAACAAATTACGATATCTTTGCTCGCTTTCGACTAAAGTGGCCTGAAAAGCCTGACGACGGGCAATTTCCTTTGACAAGGCCATGGTTTTTTCCGTCACTTTCGCGGCAATACGTTGACGCTCACCGGAGGAAACCAATGTCATACCACCCACAACGGCACAGGTAATAAAGGCGAGCAGAAGCATCAGTAGCGATAAGCTAAAAGTATCGCCCATCAGCACCGCATAGGATTGATAAATCACTATGTGCCAATGACGATCCGCTAACATCAGGTTTGCCTGAAAATACTGCCCAGTTTTATCGCTGAAGAGCTTACTGCTAAATTCGGGAAACGATTTTCGAGTATTGCTATAAAGTAAGGTACCGCCCGCACTCATATCTGTCAGTTGCCACTGCAACCCTTTTACACTATCAACATCATCAATAATGCCTTGCAAATCAATTACGGCAGAACAAAACCCTGAGATCTTACCCAATCTGTCAAAAGCAGGAGCAATGAGTAAGGTGCCACCAGGGCCATTGGGATCTTGTGCTAATTGAATCTTGGCTGTCATCACGGGTGCTAACGTCGCACGCACTTTTGCGATGGCTGCGGCTCGCGTCGGCTCACTATTGAGATCTAATCCCAAGGCCGCTTCGTTACCTATCTGCGGCTGAATATACATCACAGGGACTAGCCAACCATCAGTATTCGCCTGCCAGCCTTCGGGACGGGTCACTTTGTAGGAACCACCAACCACAGAACGAATGGATGCCTCAAAACTTTGCTGATCGGCTGCCGCCACAAGCGGTGACCAAGACCAAGCTCTAAAGCCATCCTTCATCAACATATTGCGTTTGCCAAACTGTACAAACTCATCCTCAGAAACCTGCTCGCTATTGTCGAACAAGCTTGCTAAGGCAACAATTTGTTGGAGGTTCGCATCTTGAAAACTTTCAATATTGCTAATAATCGCATTAGATTGAACCAGAAACTTATCCTGTAACTGTTGGCGCTGATTCATATCTGAGTAGTAATAAATCCCCACGCAAAATAAAAAGCCCACCAGCAGAGGCACACCCGTCTGAATGCGGCGAGAACGCCAAATAACTCGCTTATCAAATAGCAACATAGTCAGAGGGATAAATATCACGGCACCGAGCAAATCCCCAGTCCACCAATTTATTAAACTACCCAGTAAATCGGACTGTGGAATCGTACCGTTAATCACTAAGGAGAAATTGCCAAAAACAGTCGCTACAGTACAAGTTAAAGCTAAACTCAAGCAGGATTTAATGACGGCGTTAGGATTATCTAGGGTGAATAAATGATCGACCCGCCCAAGAACATAGGCAGAAAGCACTGCCTGTATAGATGAGCCAATTGAAATCGCAAAGGGCAACCACCCCCAATGGATATGTCCGCTGATGTTGAGATTAATCAACAAAGAACCAATGAACACGCCAATCCAAGGCGCATATTCTTTCCATAAAACACAAGCGGCAATAGCAATACCTGCGGCAGGCCAAATTGCAGCAGAATATCCAGGCGGCAAAGCAATCATCAAACCAATTTTACCTACAATAACGTAAGCTAAGGCGATGAAAATGTTTACCTTAAGGTATGGGATAAATGACTTTATGTGTAGTCCTTCATGCTGACGCACTTCGAGAATTGAGAAGCATCATGCCCTACTCACAGGCTCAATCTCAAGCACATATCAGGGGCGAGATAAGTTCACAGTTTAATAATCGGTTTATCTAATGTAAATAGCGTAAATGACTGACACAATCACTCATTTAACGTGATGTTTTTATTTGGGATGCCGATCTCAAATGCACTTAATCACACAGCCAAACTTGGCGAGCCCAATCTTGCGACAAACAAGCTAACCCATCAAGACAACTATCGGCAACATTAGCCCCGCCATAGAAGTTAAGCTTAGTCTTTTTACGGGTAAAGCTAACATGTTTATAGGGGCTATAATCAACTCAATGACACCACAAGCAAATCAACTTTAGTCAAAATGAATAAATGAGAGGCTTCACAATTTTTTATTTTATGAGAACAAAATCAGTTTAAATACCGTTAATTTTGTAAAATTAACGATCGCATTTGGTTTTAATTAAGGTTTTTTTAATACTTAAGCCCTTTTACTACGGGGATCCGCTTTCATTCAATAGCCGCTTCTTGGTATCCTCCTGCCGCATAAAAAAGTTACATGCTGAATATTTTTTGTTCTGCCAACTGACTCCTTTTCCCGTTCAGCCGGACTCATTAATTGAAATTAGCTCTTAGCCAATTCATTGTTGAAAGATTGAACCTAACTATTCGGCTTTCAACCTTTAGCATGACAAACCTAACCCTGTTTTTCGGGTTATTGTTTGTGCTGCCTGTAGCTGACGTTTTATACGTATTAATCGGCGGTTGTGTTGATATTAGTGAACTCATCAGCCTCAGCAATGGCTTTTTGGTCGAGTTTATCGGCGCTAGTTTGCTCAGCCTGTTATTACTCAATCCCCTCGTTATTCTGCAGTTATGGCATTTAATCGACTGCTGCTTCAAATTTTTCAATCATCTCGATTTAACTAACGCTTCACTTTTTTTAGCACCCCCAAGGCTAAAATCCCTCGAACATACCGCCCACGGTTGTCGCGCTCCGCCATTTTAACCCTCTGTTTTTAAATTCAAATTAAGCATTAAGCGCTGAAAGCGGATCTTAGATTTGCCTCGGGATGGCGGCACATTATTGTGTCATACCTCTTGGGTCTCAGGATTTGCGCTCAGATAACGCCGCTTAGTGCGACTGCCGGTTAACGCTTGGCAGAGTTGTAAACCTTAGGGTTAGAGGAATCTTCCTTTGTTAATTCGAAAATTAAGTAAAGCAGCAATCGCGGCAGTAGCACTCATGCTCGCGGGTTGTGATGGCGGAGTATTGGACCCTAAGGGCCAAATCGGTATCGATGAAAAACACCTGATTATCGTCGCCACCCTACTCATGCTCATTGTCGTTATCCCTGTGATTGCCATGACATTGTACTTCGCGTGGAAATACCGCGATGGCCGTGATCAGGAAATCTATGCGCCTAAATGGGCACACTCAACAGCGATTGAAACCGTAGTGTGGATAGTGCCGATTGTGATCGTGATAGTGCTAGGTGTGATCACTTGGGGTTCGACCCATGATCTTGATCCATACAAACCTTTAGAGCACGAAGCGAAACCCGTCACGGTTGAAGTGGTGTCGCTGGACTGGAAATGGTTATTCATTTATCCAGAACAAGGCGTGGCATCGGTCAATGAGTTGGCGTTCCCAGCCAATGTGCCAGTGAACTTTAAGATCACCTCTGATACTGCGATGAACTCCTTCTTCATCCCGCAGTTAGGCAGCCAGATTTATTCTATGGCGGGCATGACCACTAAGTTGCATTTGATCGCTAACGAGCCCGGCACCTTCGACGGTATTTCGGCTAACTACAGCGGCGCCGGATTTGCGGGCATGAAGTTTAAAGCAATTGCCACTCAAACACCTGCCGACTTCGATGCATGGGTTGCCAAGTTAAAACAACAGGGCAAGACATTGAACTCAGCGGCCTACGCCACACTGGCTAAACCGAGTGAATACAATCCAGTTGAATACTTTGGCTCAGTGAGCAAAGGGATGTTTGACCAAATCGTGATGCAATACATGCACATGGACTCACATGAGAGCATGAAAGGTCACGAAGGAATGGACATTCACGCAGGCATGGAACACATGGGCACTGAGCACACATCTGACATGGCAGACATGAAAGGTATGCACGACATGGCACATATGGCAGGCGAGCACGCGATGGAACATACACAGAACATGGCCGACATGGATAGCTCAACACCTTCTGTACCGTCATCAACACAGGATTCATCCACAGAACCTTCATCCTTAGAGCACTCATCCACTCACAAAGTGGAGGCGGAGTAATCATGTCATTTCTCGGTAAATTAAGCTTAGATGCGATTCCCTATCACGAGCCCATCATCATGGTGACCCTAGCGGTCGTCGCTGTGGTAGGTTTGTATATCGCAGCCTTGATCACTAAACACAAAAAATGGAGTGTACTCTGGAATAATTGGTTAACCTCAGTTGACCATAAACGCCTCGGTATCATGTACATAGTGTTGGCTTTGGTGATGCTCATTCGTGGCTTCTCCGATGCCATTATGATGCGTACCCAGCAAGCACTCGCCACCAACGGCGCCGCAGGTTATCTGCCGCCAGAACATTACGACCAGATCTTCACCGCCCACGGCGTGATCATGATTATCTTTATGGCGATGCCATTTATGATAGGTCTAATGAACTTAGTGGTGCCGCTGCAGATTGGCGCCCGCGACGTTGCCTTCCCCTTCTTGAATAACCTTAGTTTCTGGCTGACCGCCTCTGGCGCTGTGCTGATCAATATTTCATTGGGTTTAGGTGAATTTGCTAAAACAGGTTGGGTGGCGTATCCCCCCCTCTCAGAGCTGGCTTACAGTCCGGGGGTTGGAGTCGATTACTATATCTGGGCACTGCAAATTTCAGGCATAGGGACAACCTTAACCGGGGTGAACTTTATCGCCACCGTACTGAAGATGCGCGCCCCCGGCATGAAGCTGATGCAAATGCCAATCTTCACTTGGACTTGTACTTGGGCGAACATTTTGATCGTCGCGTCATTCCCAATATTAACCGCCGTGTTAGCCATGTTAACGCTCGACCGTTATATGGATTTCCACTTTTTCACCAATGACGGTGGCGGTAACGCCATGATGTATATCAACCTATTTTGGGCGTGGGGACATCCTGAAGTGTACATCCTGATTTTGCCTGCTTTTGGTATTTTCTCCGAGGTGATCTCAACCTTTACGGCTAAGCGTTTGTTTGGTTACACCTCTATGGTGTGGGCGAGCGGTGCGATTTCAATTTTAGGTTTCATCGTTTGGTTACACCACTTCTTCACTATGGGCTCCAGTGCCAACGTCAACGCTTTCTTCGGGGTGATGACTATGGTGATTGCCGTTCCAACCGGGGTGAAACTGTTTAACTGGTTGTTCACTATCTACCGTGGCCGCCTAAGGTTAACTGTACCTGTGTTGTGGACGCTAGGCTTTATGGTGACTTTCACCATAGGCGGTATGACAGGTGTGCTATTAGCCTTACCAGGAGCCGATTACGTTCTACATAACAGTTTGTTTTTAATCGCGCATTTCCATAACACTATTATTGGTGGTGCGGTATTTGGTTACTTAGCAGGCTTTGCTTACTGGTTCCCTAAAGCGACAGGTTTCCACTTGAATGAACGTTTAGGTAAAGCGTCATTCTGGTGCTGGCAAATCGGTTTCTACGTGGCCTTTATGCCGCTGTACGTATTAGGCTTTATGGGTATGACGCGCAGAATTAGCCATACGGATAACCCAGCATGGAACCTGTGGATCTACTTAGCCGCTGTGGGTGCTTGCATCATCATGGTCGGTATCATTCTGCAGTTTATCCAACTGTACGTGAGTATCCGTGACCGCGACCAAAACCGCGATACTACGGGCGATCCATGGAATGGCCATACTTTAGAGTGGTCAACCGCTTCACCACCACAGTTCTATAACTTCGCTAAGCTGCCACAGGTTGATGATATCGATGCCTTTACCGATGCGAAAGAAAAAGGCTTGGCTTATCAAGGCCTCAAACACTATCAGCCAATCCATATGCCGAAAAATACCTCAAGCGGTATCTTAATGGCGCTGGGGATCACTGCCGCGGGTTTTGCCGCTATTTGGCACATTCTGTGGTTAGCCATTGTGGGCTTAGTGGGCGCGTTTATCGTGTTCTTATTCCGTGCCTATAACAATGACGTCGACTATTACGTGCAACCCGATGAAGTGGCTCGCATTGAAAATGCCCACTTAAACAATGTAGTAAGGGGCTGATATGAGTATTGCAATCCCAGCAGATTTAGAAGTAGCTCACGCAGAAGATCATCACGAACACCATGATACGAGTGGCAACACTCTGTTTGGTTTTTGGATTTACCTGATGACAGACTGCATTTTGTTTGCCTCGGTTTTCGCAACCTATGCTGTGCTCTACATGAACACGGACGGCGGTGTATCGGGTAAAGACATTTTCGAATTGGACTTTGTGCTGATTGAAACTGCCGCCCTGCTCGTCAGTAGTATTACCTATGGCATGGCGCTGATTTTTGCTAAACGCCATAACAAAGCCGCGACCTTGGCTTGGTTACTCGTCACCTTCGCCCTCGGTTGTGTGTTTATCGGGATGGAAGTCTATGAGTTCCATCACCTGATTGAACATGGCAATGGCCCACAGCGCAGCGCTTTCCTGTCGTCCTTCTTCACTCTGGTAGGTATGCACGGCTTGCACGTGACCGCAGGTCTGATTTGGATGGCGATCATGATGATTGAAGTGGCGAAAACCGGTTTAGGTCATCGCAGCATCACCCGCCTGAGCTGCTTAAGCCTGTTCTGGCATTTCCTCGACATAGTGTGGATTTGTGTATTCACGGTCGTGTATTTATTGGGAGCACTGTAATGAGCGCACATAGTCATACTGATAAGCCTAGCCATGGCACTGACGATCTGGCCGCGAGCATTAAGTCATATCTAATGGGCTTTGTGCTGTCAGTGGTATTAACTGCCATTCCATTTTGGGCGGTAATGACCCATCACTTCGAGAAAGCGACCACCCTTAGCTTAGTGCTAGTGATGGCGATAGTGCAGATAGTGGTACATCTTAAGTACTTCTTGCACTTAGATTTCTCGAAAGAAGGCAAAGTGAACACCTTCTCCTTCCTGTTTACCGCCCTGATTATTGTCATGGTCGTCGGCTTGTCGGTGTGGATCATACTCGAAGCCAACGCTTTGATGATGTAACGAGAAACAGTCTATGCAAACACAAGACAGATTTATGTCACCGCAATGGAAAGCACGCTTCAAAGGGTATGTGCAGGTTACTAAGCCTGGCATCATTTTCGGGAATCTGATTTCCGTTGCTGGCGGTTTTTTATTAGCCGCCAAAGGCGACGTAAATTTGGTCTTGATGCTGGCGAGCTTAGTAGGATTGTCCTTGGTTGTAGCCTCGGGCTGCGCTGTCAATAACTGTATTGACCGTGATATCGACGCCAAAATGCAGCGAACCTGCAAACGCGTGACCGTCACGGGCGAAATTGCCGTGGGTAACGTACTTGCATTTGGACTCGCCTTAGGTGTGTTAGGTTTTAGCATCTTAGCCTTGTTTACCAATGCATTAGCCCTGCTATTTGCCGTTATTGGTTACATCGTTTATGTGGGGGTTTATAGCCTCTACATGAAACGTAACTCAGTGTATGGCACTTTGGTTGGCAGCTTCTCGGGCGCAGTACCGCCCGTGGTTGGCTATTGCAGCGTGACAGGGCAAATGGACATGGGTGCAGCTATTTTGCTGTTGATGTTTAGTCTATGGCAGATGCCACATTCCTATGCCATCGCGATTTTCCGTTTTAATGACTATGCGGCCGCTAATATTCCTGTGCTGCCGGTTGCAGAAGGCATGACCAAAGCAAAACTGCATATCGTGCTTTATATTGCAGTGTTCGCCTTAGTCAGTGCGCTGCTGCCACTCGCGGGTTATACAGGTATCGCCTTTATGGCGGTCACCTGCGCGACCAGCCTGTGGTGGCTTGCCATGGCACTAAAAGGTTATCGCCACGGCGTCGACATGCAACGCTGGGCTCGCCAAGTGTTTGGTTTTTCAATCATCACTATTACGGCGCTCAGTGTGACTATGGCGCTCGACTTCCAAGTTGTGAGTCAGGCACCACTGCTCACTTTAGTGAAGTAAATCCTAAGCTTTCAGCTAGTTCTCTAGTCCTGAAATAAGTTGATAATACAAAAGCGCTAACCAAGATTAGCGCTTTTTTTCTCTCCTAAAACAGCCCCTGAAGCATCACTTCTAAGTGAACATCATTCGCCACCACATACCGGGTAGGCTAGTAAAGCCTGTCGTATAGTGTTTTAGCTCACCCTCTTTAAAGATCATAATGGTTGGCGTCGCCTGCAATGACCAATCACGGGCAATCTTGCTGTCACTATCATTAATAGTGTCAAAGCCATAGCCTTGATGCTGAAGATATTTTCTCAGTTTCTCATCCTCCCCCGAATTCATGGCAACCGTCACCACGGGGTAATAGGCCGACATTTGATTGACTGCCGGGCTGACAAAATTACACACAGGGCACCAAGTGCCCCAGAAGTACACTAATACCGCCTGATCTTGACTTAACGTGGCAATATCAAGCGCTTCCCCTGCCAACGTCGTCCCTTGGAGCTGCGGCAAATTATCCCGCGGGATATCTTTGCCGCGCCAGATGTCCATCACGCTGGTCACGATAAGAGCAATGAGCAGCCAAAGTGCCAGCTGCTTAATCCAGCCCAATATGCGTTTAGGTAAAGATATCGAAACCTGTTCGGCGCTCATATTTTCAGTTTCCTTTGGCGGCATCTTAACTGCTCTTCTGCGTCTTATCTTTAGCGGCAATCGCGGCTTCAAGCTGCTCTTTTAACACTTCGTAAGGCACTAATCCGGGAATAAGCGTATCGGCCACTACCATACTTGGAGTGCCACCTATGCCTAACTCATTCATTAAATTAACATTGTCATCGACCATTTTAGCCACGCGCTCATCTGTGTTGCCAACCCAACGCTCGGTTGCCGTCAGTTTAGCGACCTTAGCGATGGCGGCGGCATCGAGTCCACGCGGACTCGACATCAACATATCCTTCACCTTGAGATACTTTTCAGGCTCGTTTAACCAAACCGTTTGGGCAAAATCGACTGCCATTTTGGAGCCTTCGCCCTGCAGCGGCACCATTTTAACTATGATTTTTAACTGCGGAAATTCTTCAATCAGCTGGTTCAGCGAAGGCTCGATTTTCTTGCAGTATGGGCAGTTAAAATCGGTGAAATACACCATCTCAATCTCAGGTGTCGCAGAGCCCTTCCACGGATCGCTTTTGGTCTCATACATGGCTTTATGATGGGTCACTAGGCTCGTTTGCATGGCGGTATTGGCCCCCTCTTGCTCCCTTGCTTGCCACGCAATAATTGCTTCTCTCATTAGGTCAGGATCATTGATCAAGGCATCTTTAAGAATCGCTCGCACCTCTTGCTGCTGGGCCGCCGATAAACTGCTGTCTTTGGCATAGGCCATGGTGCTCACCGAAGGCAAGGAAACCACCAGCATTGCCATGGCGACACCCGAGACAGCAAACATCTGCAACTTGCGATGTTTGAATAAAGAGCTAAATTTCGACATCTTAGTGCCTCCGATGACTTGAGTATTCTGCATTGATTCAGTGATGTTTTGTGCTTCAATTGTCTGTTTCATAATCGATTTCCATTGTCTTAAGTCAGAGTTATCCCTGACCTGAGTATTTGTTGAGTGCCACTCGACTCGCTATTGAATGAGACTCGCCAGTGATATTGCCGAATGACATGTCCGAGTGAATGGCTGTTCGTTAGCGTTATTTCTCTGCCGCTACTGATGACTTTTCAAGGGACGCTGAGGCCTGCTCAATCGCAGCGAGCACAAGGTCAGTCGATAGAATTTCCGGCAGCTCAATCCCCTGCGGTGCACCCGGGCCGTAAACCACGTTGAATGGCACCCCAAAACGATGATGGCTTTGCAGGTAGTGAGTAATGGGCTCAGAAGGCGTAGTCCAATCGCCCTTCATCGGCAAAATATGCGGCTGTTGCAACAGGCTATAAACAGGGTCTTGCAAGATCACGCCAACTTTATTGGCCTTACAGGTAATGCACCAATCGGCAGTGACATCGACAAATACTGTCTTGCCCTGGGCGACCTGCTGATTAATCAATGCTTGATCCAATGGCGTCCAAGCAAGATCCGCAGGTAAAGGTTTAGCCCACTGGTTCACCGTCATAAAGGCGATGATTGCCGACAGTAAAATACCGATACCTAAGCAGCTCACAATGGCAATCGCGCCATATTTTTTAGCCATAAACACCATAAATATCAGTGTAATAATGCCAGCTAATGGCCACAGGTAGATTGTATCAATGAAGCTGGACAACAGGCTAATGAGCCACAAACTGGTGAGTAGTAACATGCCGGAGAAAAACACTTTGACTGTGTTCATCCAGCGACCGGGTTTAGGGAAATAACCCGCCACTTGCGGAAATGCCGCCACAATCAACCAAGGGAACGCCATACCCACGGCCAACGCAGTGAAGATGGCAAACAAGCTCAGTACATCGGCGCCCAAGGCGAAGGCGACCGCAGTACCCAAAAATGGCGCACTGCACGGCGTCGCCAGTAGCGTAGCAAACATGCCCTGTAAAAAGTGGCCGCTGTTATTATTGCCGCCCGTCGTCGCCAACTTGGTTTGCACGTTAGAGGGTAAGTTAATCTCAAATACACCTAACATATTGAAGGCAAACACTGTGGTCACCAGCGCCATAAAGCCGATAAACCAAGGGTTTTGGAACTGCACGCCCCAACCAATCGCCTGCCCCGTAAGCTTAAGCATTAAGATAAAGCCAGCGAGTAACCAGAATGAGGCCAATATCCCCAGCGCTGATGCGATGAACTGTTGGCGGATTTGATTGCGCTTAAGATCAGGCGCGGCAACCACTGAACTGAGCTTCATGCCGAGTACTGGTAACACGCAGGGCATGACGTTTAAAATCAAACCACCGATAAGCGCCAGCAGTATCATGCCGAATATCGAGGTGCTTTCTTGGGTAATTACCACAGGCTTAACCTCGGCGCTGTATTCCAACGCCCGCTCGCTATCGGCGACAGTCATGTTCAGCGATTTACCTAAAACTTCAGGCTCGCCCAGCCAACTTTTACCGCTAAAAATACCGACCAATTGCTTGCCGTTAACATCGCTTTCACTCAGTTTTAAGCTCACTAGCTTAAATGTGGTATCTGGCTCGCCATCGATAATCACTGTGGGTTGCTGCCAGTTGGCATCATTAAGCCTGACTTCAAGTTGACCTTTGGCGGTATCCCAACCCATTGTCATCGCAGGATTTTGGCCCTCTTGGGTCAACACTTTTTGCGGCACAAGCGACACGGCTTTGTTGTAGGCCAACATGGCATCGGTATCCGCTTGCAGCGCATTGGGCGTGAAGTCGAGACTAATCTGATAATCCGTCAGTACACAGATGGTGGTACAGGTCGACAAGGTCACTTTGCCACGCAGCTGAGTTGGCGCAGCGATATCATCGACTTTTAGGGTTAATGGAAAGGTGGTATTGCCTTTATAACCAAAGGTTTGTAATCCCAATAATGAGAATTCCTCTGGCGCAGGCCATCTCCAATCCACTTGCTGTAGATTGCGTGAGCCATCCCATTTTATCGTCGGCGCGATACCGCCTTCCCCAGGACTACGCCAATAGGTTTTCCAATCGCCCTCAAGTTGTACTTCAAGCACAGCGGGCAAAGTATTCGTTGCAGGATCAACCTCCCCCGTTAGCATAAAACGTACTTTGGCTGGCGGGTGATTATCATTAACCAACCACCCCGTCGATGCGGCCATTAGCGACGGACTCGTCACTATCAAGGCGAGTATCCAGAATCTGGTTAACATGGATTTTAATGTACTCATTTTGTCCCCCAAATATGCATTAACTGTTTGTTATTCAATTGCATATTAATCTCTTCGATATGTCGTCAGCATTTGCCATTGCAATACTTAAGCGCTGTTAGACCAAGCTAAGTTAAACAAGACTCTGTGATGCTGCGTGCATGCTTACCTTGCTTTTAGGCCATATAAATATTGGCTAACGCTATGTTCTGGTTACCAATATCGTTATGGCTTAAGAAACATCAGCGTGATAGAAGGCTTAAGTTCAAGCAGTCAGATAGGGAGGTGTGATGTGTAAAATTGGATGTTCTGCAGCCGCTTAACTTTCTTTTCTACCGGCAAACTGGCGAGAAAAGTCAAATATTGACTGAGAGAAAGCATGCCTAAACAAACCCACCTATCAAATTGATAAATAAGTTTTTATTCTTGAAAGCGACAATGTGTGAGATGTATTCGCCTAGGTTTAGCTTGATAACCTTGTATGGGTAACAGTGTTATCACGCGGGAGGCGCGGGGAAGTAACGGCAGTAGGAACAGCAGGATAAGAAATGGGATGGTACTCGGAGTGTCGATACAGGTTCGGATCGATTTCTCAGACAATTCACATTTTTTAGGTTCACTTTTGACCAGCTCAGTACCTGCCGCTTGAGCATCGGCGTGGCTAGCCATATTGTTTGAAGCTGAACTTGAGTTTAAAACTGAGTTGGCGCTAAAACCAGCACCAGAAAAAGACGTAGCCGACATCGCTTGCGCGCTCGACTCCTTGAGCAACAAGTTAAGTATTCCACTATTTTGAGTCAAACAGAACAAGGTCAGAATGGTAAACACCATCACGCCCCATAAGTTGCCTGTTTGCTTAGTCGATAACTTAGAAATTTGGATTTCCCTTCGTCTTATTCTTTGATAATAAAGATAAAAAATGAGTGTCTTTCAACAGATAGCTGAAGATAAGACCGGCGGATTGTAACAATAGTTCATCAACAAGCAAATTATTTTGCCTTGCCTGAGTCAAGCCATAGTCCACCATTTCAATAAAACCACGCTTTGCTGACGGATAATTTGAGTAACAACGACCTAAGGTCTTACCATCATACTCAACGAGTTTTTATGCTCTAACATATTGATTTTTCATAACTAGCCACAGCTTAAGTAAAGCCCGCCAGAGTGACTCTTGTGCAGGCTTATTAATGATTGGAATCAAACTTTTTGCCTAAAAGATAAATACAGGCAAAACTTATGCAGAAAACCCACCATCAATCATCAAACTCGCCCCTGTGATATAGCCCGCTTCTGGGCCCGCAATAAAGGCGACAAAGCTGGCGATCTCTTCGGCTTTACCGTAACGCCCTAGTGCGCCTATCGCCTTAACGGGCTCGGATGAATCACCGTTATCAGGGTTCATATCGGTATCCACAGGTCCAGGCTGAATATTGTTCACCGTAATAGCTCGAGGGCCTAAATCCCGCGCGAGTCCTTTGGCCAAACCGACTAAGGCCGATTTACTCATGCCGTAAATCGCACCACCTACAAACGGAATACGCTCAGCGTTCGTGCTACCGATATTGATGATCCGGCCGCCGTCATTCATGTGCAGCGCGGCTTCTTGGCTCGCCACAAACACACTGCGCACATTAGTGTTAATTGTTCGCTCCCAGTCCTCTAACGTCAGGTTCTCGATGCTATCCCAAATCAACGTGCCCGCATTATTGACCACTATATCTAAGCCACCGAAATGCTCTTTGGTCTCGCGGATGGCACGACGAATCGCATCAGGCTCTGTGCTGTCGGCCTTAATGGCAATGGCTTGACCACCATGGGTGATAACTTCGTCAACAAGCAATTGTGATTGGGCTTCAGATGAAACATAGGTAAAGGCAACTGCTGCGCCGTCACTCGCTAAACGTTTAACGATGGCGGCACCGATACCACGACTACCACCTTGTACAAAAGCCACTTTACCTTGCAAATTATTCGACGATTTCATAGTTAGCTCACTCAATAGGGATAAAAATCTATGGTATAAAAAAGCGTTGTTAATCAATCACAAAATGGCGATCGCCCGTTAGTTAACGCTCTTTTTCATACTGTGGTAGTAGCTTACGCGATTCACTTCCCATGATTAAGTCACTAAAATGACCATCACTAAGTCCTTCAAGGAATTAATTGCCGTGATAAATAATCAATTTGTTGAGATACGCCATTTCGTCACAGTTGCCCAGCTCGGCAGTTTTACCTTAGCGGCGCAGGCGTTAGGCATGACAGGTTCGGCGCTCAGTAAAAGCATAGTACGATTAGAAACCCGCTTAGGTACTAAGCTGCTGCACCGCACCACAAGGCGTGTGAGCTTAACCAATGATGGCGATTCGTACCTCAAAGACTGCCAAAATGCCATGGCAATCCTAGACAATGCACAGAGCCGCCTCGGCAGCGAACAGCAAATTCCCTCAGGTCGAGTGCGAGTGGATTTACCCGTCACGTTTGGGCGGCGATATATACTGCCAACCCTATTATCACTATCGCAAAAATATCCCAAGCTCGAGTTATCCATTACCTTTAACGATAGAGCGACAGATCTATTCAATGATGGGATTGATTTGGCGGTGCGTGTCGGACAACTCGGCGACACTGTGGATTTAGTCGCCCGTAGATTAGGGGAACAACGCCGAGTGATCTGCGCATCTCCTGCCTATTTTGCTCGACTTGGCACACCAAAAGACAAAGCAGATCTTAGCCAGCACCAATGCATTGTTGGCTGGCCGCTCGGGCAGCAACATCGCTGGTTACTTAAAAATGAGGATGGGATCATCGAGGCCTATGATATTCCAGTGCGCCACGAAATCGCTGATTGCGAAGCCATTTTAGCGGCCACACTGGCGGGAGTAGGTTTAGCGCAAGTGCCTATATGGCTAGTTGAGGACTATCTTAAAACCGGTGAACTCATCTCGGTACTGGACGAACTCGCCAGTGACGACACACCTATCCACCTTATTTGGCTTAAAACCCCTTACCTCCAACCCAAGCTACGGGTGATCATCGAAGAACTGGCCGAATTAGCCAAAACTCCAAAAAGTAGATTTAAGGCAGAATAAGTGAAAGGACTCGACTGAGCGCGACCTTTCACTTTGGGACTAACGGTTATTTGCTTTGATGTATGGATTGGTCATAGAGAGTGATCGCTTTGCTGAGCGCGTCAAAATCCGCCGAACACAAATACCGCTTTAAGCTTTCAAACTTTTCGGCAGGCCAATCGTAGATTTTTAACGCCAGTAACTCAGTAATGACGTCTTTATCAAACCGATACTTGATTAATTTCGCAGGTGATCCCGCCACAATACTGTAGGGTTCGATATTTTGAGTGACGACACTATTTGCGGCAACAACCGCACCTTCACCTATCGTCACCCCAGGCATCAGCATACATCTCATACCTAACCAAGCCCCATCACCAATATGAGTATCGCCTTTGCCTACATAGGCCTCCTCGATGAAATCCATAAAGGGATATAAACAAAACCAATCCGCTCTATGCGTATGATTTCCGCCCATTAAGATCACAACTTCGGCAGCGATACACACATAGTTCCCGATATAAAGTTTATCGATAGGCCACTTAGGCTCCCACTCACGGCTCACTTCATCACCATGAAGATATCTCACTGCTGATCCCTCAAAGCCAGCATCCCAGCAATCACTGTAATAGCTATGTTGGCCTTTGACTATGATATTGGGATTGGTGACCACCTCATGCAATAACTGAACTTTTGACCAATGCTTGTTCTGCATTGTAAATCCTCTTTATAAACAAAATAATAGATATAAGACATCATGTTATGAGAAGTTTCACATTAGAATAGTCAGTGAATACGCGGCTGTTTTAGCAGAGGAATGAGTTTCATAAAAAAATCACAAGTGGGTATAAAAAAGAAAATAGCCCATAAAACTGAAATATCGACATGAGCTAAGCCGTTGTCACTGAAAGTGTCGCTGAAACCAAACTATGACATAGCAGCATATACAGAAACAATTACTTAGCTAAATGATGTAACCATACGTCGACATAAAATGTACCCATAGTCTGACAAATAGGAGCAGCCGCAAAATAACTCAAGTGAAAAATGTAACTTTACTACAAATGACTATTAAGCATTTGCAAACTGACAATTGCTCTAAATAGTATTGGTTGTATTGCTAATCTAGCCACCAGTGAATCAAAATGGGTATTGAAAAGTTGCTTAGCTGAGTATCCAGCATTCGTTACTAGCGACCTATCTTCTTAAATCCTTCCCTAGATCTTGCGCAAATTTTTTAGCGGCCTTTAATGACTCTCTATCTGTGAATTGTTCAGCTGTAACTGTGGGGGGAGCAATAAGTTTGATACTAAAATGGCAGCGATCGCATAGTTACGCTGCCATTTCTAAATCAAAATTGCTCCATTCCGTGTTTTGGCTCGTTAGCTCTACCGAAAATTCCCACATTTGCTGCCATACAAATTCTTATCTATTTACTATGTTTGGCCTTACCAGAAATCGGCTAACAATGTATGGGTATACAGTCGTATTTAAATTTAGGTGTTTTGGTATGATTTTCAGACAAAATCAGTGCGCACTAATTCCATACGTAATAAATAAAATGCTATAAAATCAATTGACTATAGAGGCTAAGTTTTAGTTAATAGGTTTGGAAAAACGCGCATGCGCGTTTTTCCAGATGGTGTATTTGGCAGAAAGCTGATAAGTTCTTTGCATACAGAGAGTTAACCGTGCGCGTTTTCACTGGTCTAACGTGGTAAACGCGCATGCGCACTAATAAAATGTTGAACTAAGCCGCTGCGCGGAGCTTAAAGGGAACCACTGCTCCACACTTACTCCTAGGGATAATCCCTTACCTAGGAGGTCTACTATGTCATCACTTCTGCAACAGTTCCATGACGAGATTAGTTTACGTAGTTACTCAGCCCGTACACGCGATGCTTATCTGCGTGCCATCACCCAACTGCAGCACTATGCAAACCAACCGCTCGATAGCATTACGGATGAGCAACTTACGACTTATTTCCGTTATTTGAATCTTGAGCGACATCATTCCAGAGCCACCTTAAAGTTACAGCTTAATGGCATTCATTTTTTCTATGAACATGTCCTAGGGCGCGACTTTACGGTTCAGCTGAGTTTACCTAAACGTCCGCACAAGCTGCCGCAACTTCTTAGTTGCCAAGATATCGCGGCACTGCTGTATCACTGTCAAAACCTGAAACAACGCGCCATGTTGGCGCTGTGTTATGGTTGTGGTTTACGCGTCAGTGAGTTAACCCATATTAAGGTCGCTGATATCGACGGACAGCGGCAGTTACTCAAAGTGTGTCAAGGTAAAGGCGCCTGCGACCGCTGGGTGATTATTTCACCGACCTTGCTCACCCTGTTGCGTCAGTATTGGCAAGCGTATCATCCCATCGAATGGCTGTTTGCCTCGACCTATCATGATGTGGTTTATCCGCTACATGAGTCGACTTTTCGTAAAGCGTTAGCGAAGGCGGCTCGCTTAGCGGGGATCACTAAGCCGTGCAGCCCACACAGTCTAAGGCATGCTTATGCGACTCACCAATTGCAAGCGGGTATGCCCCTTCATCAATTACAGGCCCAACTTGGGCATCACAGTATAAAGTCTACCGAGCGCTACTTGCATTGGTCGCCGGAATTAGGTCATCAAGGCTGTGACTTGCTAGCAAGTCTTGGGGGGATGCCATGGCAACCACCTACCATGTAAGCGATATCCTTCAGCAGCACTTAGCCCACTACCAACAGCAGCATAAACTGACCGAACAGCAAGCCTTAGTCTGCCAGCATATTCAGCAGTGTCGCACGCAAACCTTAGGCATACAGCACTGGCGTTGTGATACTTGCCAGTATGAGCAGCAGGTGTTTTGCTCCTGTGGTGACCGGCATTGCCCTCGTTGCCAGGGAAGGCAGACGCAAGCATGGATTGCTGCGCAGCAGGCGCAAGTCTTGGCTTGTCGCTATTTCCACTTGGTCTTTACTTTACCCCACGAGTTGAACATCTTGGCGCACTACGCTGCCAAGCCGTTATACAGCGCCCTGTTTGAGTCTGTGTGGCAGACGCTTGCGCAGTTTGGCATGAAACGGAAACACCTTCTGGGTCAATTGGGTTGCACTATGGTGCTGCACACGTGGGGGCAGACCTTGAGTCAACATATCCACTTGCATTGCTTAATCCCGGGCGGGGTAGTGACGTCAGCGGGAGATTGGCATGTCGTTAAAACGGATTATCTGTTTCCGGTTAAAGCCTTGTCCACCGTGTATCGGGCCAAGCTATTACGGGCACTGCGACAACGCCAGCTGGCTATTCCAGCGGCTGACACCTTAATGGCAAAACCGTGGTGTGTTTACAGCAAAGCGTGTCTAAGCCGCGCCGAAACCGTGGTGGAATACTTTGGGCGTTATACCCGTAAAGGCATGCTGCATGAGTCAAGAATTGCCGAAGTGACCGCAGAGCATGTCAGTTTTCGCTACAAAGACTATCGTGATGGTCAGCAGCATAAGCAAATGCGGCTAAGCTGTGATGAGTTTATCCGCCGTTACTTATTGCATGTGTTGCCCAAAGGGTTAATGCGAGTCAGGCACTTTGGCTTTTTAGCCAACGCTTGCCGCCGCAAAAAGCTCGCGCTCATCCAGCAGCAATTAGGCAAGCCGCAGGTGGTATTGGCGAGTCCTTTGGTTAATGAGGACGGTTCGTGGTCATGTCCGCAATGCCAGTTAGGTCATTTGCAGTTTATTGGACTGATAAGGCCACAGTCGGTAGTGATGATAAACATCCAAGGTCAGCCAGTACGTATGTCAGGATAACCACGCCCTCAAGACGTAGTGTAATGACCGACAGCGAAAAGCAGCCAGCCTTATGGGCGCAAGCCGATGAGGGGATGTGGTGCGAGAGTTAGCCTGAGTCTGGGCTGGAATGCAGTGGACCACGCGCCTTAGTCAGTCAAAAGTGAGCTTGAAAGAATGAGAAAGCTAAAACGATATCAAGTGATTACCCATCAAACTGTATAAAAAACCGCTACCGCAAAAAAGCAAATTCATATAGCATCATTTATACCAATTGATATGGATGTGGCAGCGGCCAAGTCCAACAAGCGATTTATGCCCTGCAAACAGCACAGCGCATAAATACTAAGACGTTAGCCATATGAACGAAGAAGAACTCTGGAACCACATAGTGTCGCTCGATGAAGAGCTCTTAAAGGGCGGTGTTATTCTGTCTGAGTGGTGCTCTTTCATTGTCCGAGAATCTGACTTGGCGTTTGTGCATGGGGCGAACTTGGCATCAATACTGACGGCAGTTTCTGGTATCGAAACCTATCTGCGCTCCGAGTATGGCGATAAAGGACGTAGTAGCCTTTTTGAGTTAATCGACGGTGCTCCCATTGCTGACGATCTTCGATCTGATTTACACAAGCTACGGAAGTATCGGAATAAGTGGGTTCACGTAAATGATCCATGGGATGATCAGCGGTTACTTGATACTCCTGACGAGTCGGAGAAAGAGTTGGAAGAAATGGCTCTGTTTGCCGCTAGAGCGCTGAGAAGAACGATTTATGAGAATCAGTGGGTCTAAAATGGCTAATCGGGTAGCCGGAGGTATTTAGCCTCCAGCCCCCACACCACCCTGCATGCGGCTCCGCACAGGGCGGTTCATTTAGAACGCCTAACCTGTTTTCTGGTTCGGATAGTGAACCGCGATCCATCCATCTCTCAGTGAATACAATCCTGCTTTCTTAAGATACTCATTACTCAGCGCTTGCTGTATCCCTGGTGTTTTCGAGCTTCGCCACGGCCCTTTGCTTGTAATTCCACAAGCAACGGCCGCTTGGATCCTGACGCCACGTTTGAGTAAGTTTTGTACCTTAGTCCGTGGCTTTCGCCATTGACGCCAGTAGCACATACGTACTCGACGACGGATCCAGTGGTCTAAATCGACACATCCTTGGTAAGCGTTGGCTATGCCAAAGTAGTTGATCCAGCCTTGCATGTATTGCCGCACTTTAAACAATTGATAGCTCATGCTCACGCCCCAATTGCGGTTTGTCAGTCGTCTTATCTTTTGTTTGAAGATGTGCAGTGTTTTGACATGCCACTGGATCTTTCCGCGGTTAAAGGTAAACCCTAGGAACTTGCTTTGGCCTACCTTAACCACTTGGCTTTTCTGTTCGTTAACAACCAGTTTTAGCTTAGTGGCAAGATAGCGAGTAATACTCTTGAGGACACGTTCGCCCGCTCGTTGAGACTTGACCAAGATGATAAAGTCATCCGCGTAGCGGGCGAAGTGATGCCCTCTGCTTCCCAGCTCTTTATCCAGACTATCCAACATGATGTTTGATAGTAATGGTGAGAGTGGGCCGCCCTGAGGTACGCCTTCGAAGCTTGCTTCAAATTGGTCGTTGATCATCACGCCAGCACGCAGGTATTTACCAATAAGCGCCAGCAGACGCTTATCCTGTACCTTGATCCTTAACTGAGTCATTAAGAGATCATGATTTACTCGATCAAAGAACTTGGACAGATCAACATCGACGGCAAATTTGCGTTTATGTTTGATGATATTCCTGACTTGCAAGACCGCTTGTTTGGCATTCCTATTCGGTCTAAAGCCGAAGCTATTAGCCGAGAAGGACGGGTCAAACAACGGCGTGAGAATTTGAGCAATTGATTGCTGTATCACACGATCAATGACGTTAGGGATACCCAGTTTGCGTTTACCGCCATTGGGTTTGTCGATCTCTACGCGTCTGACTGCTGAGGGTTGATATTCACCTAACTCAAGTTGAGATTTACACTGTTGCCAACCGCCTTGCTGCACCCAAAGCGGGAAGGCTTCGATGGTCATGCCATCGATACCAGCCGCGCCATTATTGGCTTTAACCTGACGCCAAGCTCGGTGTAGATTCTCAGGCTGAAGCAGTTGTTGGAATAAATCGCTGTTGAAGGCTGGTTGCATATCAATACGCTGCTGATAGTAATCGTCTGGCGACGTAGTGGGTATCAACAAGTTTGACAAGACTCCTCCTTCTTCTAAATGTTCAGGCCTTCACCATGTACCCACAACGCTAACGCGGGGTATGCTATCCCATCCATTACGATGGGCGTTGGGCTACTATGCCATCTGCTGACTTCTGCTTAATCACATGCCGAGTTGCCCCGTCATGCGCTATCGGTTTTCATCTGGTTCGCTCTTTTCAGTCGATGACACTGAAAAGCCAAGGCACTTATAAACCAGAGCCTGACTGGTTAATGACCGATCGCGTGTTAAGCAGATCTCCCCAGATAAGAACATGAACTTTCTTTGCACTGCTGCATCATTTACGGTGGCCATTAGATCACGTGGTTTCGTCGTCTTGTGCCAACTCACCTCTAGCCTACGCCTCATATGATGTTCTTGTTCATCAGCTCGCAAATTTGCTAGCGGCTTCCTTCAAACCAATCCTCGCGGATAAGCCCTTGCCATTCGCTAGTAGTTAACGTTTAATTACAGGATGTTATTGCACGGTGACCTTCCTACAGAGGACTTTCACCTCATTAGTTCATGCCCATGCTGGGCGTACACAAGGCAATTAAATTCGCTCCCTGCGGTCGCCGGACGCTCGTTCCTCGCGCCGTTTATTGCGGGCGTTAGGCTTTCCTGAATGAGCTTATTAGAGGTCTATAAGTGAAAAAAAGTAGAAAATCTTTAAATCGAAAAAAACGTGTTAATAAAATAAAAAGTGGATCAAGGAGCTCTAATGCAGGCAAAACCCATAAGATGTTAGCTCTTCCCGAGTATTACCAATTGGTATTTTCAGAAATTCATGATAACCACAGGGATAAAATATACCAAAAATACGTTTTAGATTCTCAGTCTTTTAGGCGTGATGCGATATGTAAATCCAAAGACCTAATAATTGGCAAAGATCATTATCAACAGTATGAAGTGCTGCAAAATATTTTGTGTGAACTAGAAGAGGAAATGGGGCGAGTAATAAAGAGACATTCCGTATTCTTCTGGCTTCATCTGTACAGACGAATAGCTCCATGCTTATCTGAAGATTTGGGTGCAAATACAAGTGAATCTGTAACTGTAAATGTTAGGCAACAAGCGGAGCAAGCGATTAAAAAATATGGAAAACTATCGTATAACAGTGATTTTTCCTTGTCTTCTAAAGTTGATTTTGACTTGATTTTAGGAGGGCTCCTAAAACAATCATACACAAGACATTTTGAAAGAAATTTTGTATCTTTTTATGAAAAAGAATTGAAGAGAAGTCGCCAGTGGGTTTTAACTGACTTTAAAATTGATGATGTTGTTGATATTTATTATATAGAGGGAATTTCTTACCAGTATTGGTATGTTTCAGCTAAGATGCGATCTCTAGGAAAAGGTATTGCACTGTCGATCTCCAATCTTGGTGATGTAACTGAGGAAAGGACGGCAGAGCAGGATTTTTTAATTTTAGATTTCGACAGAAGAAATGAAGAAGATAATATTAAGTTAGGTATTGCTAGTAATGTTGGGACTTATACCGTTACAAAGTTAAAGGATGAAAGTGCCGCGCATGATATTATTTTCATTCCATATATTAATGCGTCGCATTACACAGCTAAAGATTTGGGCCTTACCGACCTGCCAGAAGATTTTCCCCCAAACTATATACCCTGGTTTATTAATTCTAATGATTTCTATGATTCACATTCATACTTATCAAAAAAGTTCACGAAAAAATTTGGTTTCGGGCTTCTTGAGTTTCTGCAGTTTGCTGGCTTTCTTTCAAATTATATCATGTCAAATGATCCTAGAAAAAAACTTATTAATAAATCTATTGGGCTTAATTATCATTCTAAATTTCATAGAGGGTATTGCACAGTAAATCATTCTTTAGAAGAGATAAAAGATGAAATTTTAAAATATTATGAAAGTCTGAAAAATAATTGTTGCGTTAAAGAATCTGAACTGGAATATCAAATAGATACCATTTTTGACTATGTTATTTTAAGTGAGGGAAAACAGAGGAATATAGGTGTTTGGTCGAGAGGCCCGCAGTACGTATTGATTGCTCTAGATGAGGGGTATTTATGTGACTCATCATCTTGGCACTTTCTATTTCAAAATATGTTTTATGGTCTCCGGCATTACGACCCTAATTCAGTTAAGGGACATGAGTTTGAGGCCACTTTATCTGATGTTTTAAAAGAAAATGATTTTGATGTAATAAAAAATTCATGTGTTATTGCATCCGGAGAAAGAAAGCGTGAAATAGATGTAGCTGTTAGAGTTCAAGATAACCTATATTTGTTTGAGTGTAAGGCCTCAGAAAGACCGTTGAATTTCGATATCGGGAATCCCAAAACAATCGAGAAACGAACAAAGGATTTAAAAGAAAAGCTGGTGCAAGCAGACTCTCTTAAAGATTTTGTATTGGAAAACAAAGTCGGCAATAATTATGATTTCTCATGGGCTAAGAATGTTAACAGTTGTGTCGTATCACCGTTCACGGAGTGGATTTGGGCTATTGATCATTATCTTTGGACGGATTGTAAGAAATTTCCTAGGGTTATCTCTGTTCATGGCGCTATACAATACTTAACTTCAGAGAAGTCAAGGCTATCTCTTAAGGCACCTTGTTCATGAATATATATTACGTATTCTGTTCAAATATAAAATCTAGGTCTGGATATTGCCTAACAAGTTGCTGCACTCGGAAAAATTACTCGCTACGCTCCCAATTTTCTCCGGTGAGCAAGGCGTTATCGCCATATAAATTTTTATCCAAAATTAGCCTGATGCAGCCGAGGTTCTGACACGCTTTTGTCCAAAAGCTTGCTAGAAATTGATCAATATTTATTTTCACGTCTACCGTCGTGTTGGTAGTGATTTTCCTCAAAATTGATCAAACTTTAGATTTTTAATGGCTATCAATAGCTTAAAAAGGCGCATTTCCACTCAAACAATTATCCAGCGAAAATTGGGGCATTGCCAATAAAAAGCCTCTTCCCACATTGGGTAAGAAGAGGCTTTTACTGCCTATCCGGCAGTTTGCTGTATTAACATAAACGTCGAAACGATTGTTTTTATTATCAGCTGCCTATTCGGCAGGTCACCTTGGTATAAAGGATTTTACACTGTTCACTAAATTTTCAGCTGCCTATTCGGCAGGTCACACTTGCTGACATCGCCCATGCATACAGCATTAATTTTCAGCTGCCTATTCGGCAGGTCACTATACACTTATAAAATAAACCTATATAAAATCAATTACTAGAGCCAAAATTCAGAAAATAACCATATAATGTCTTAAACAGATAATTGGCTTTAAAATTAAAACGTTACAGCAACCACCAAACCAAAAGGTCAGATTTTATCTACAAGACGAGATAGCTCCGGTACTGTTCCATTTAGTTGTAAATTGCTAGCAAACCCATAGCTACTAAACAATGGTTCAGTTTGCTCCTTTGCTACCATTTTCTGTATATGAAGAAGATAATCTTGCTTATTACTACTGCTGCTCATTGCTATACGATGGAAAATGTTAAACTCTCTTGGCTGAGTATTTTTTATAGGATTAAACGTCTCACCTCGAGCTAACGCTCGTTTTTCCAAACGTTTTAAGCGTCTGCGGGCCTCGCCAACAAAAATCTTTGCAATTGCCTGATTACGTTTGAACATCACTTCAGCACAATCATCAGGTACAACGTCAACGTTACCAAGACTAAAAAAGCCACATTCTTTCATATCTTGAAAATAGGATTGCTGCTTAAGCTCACTCAATACAATTTCATCAGAATGAACAAAAGCAATCACATTACCGATAGACGCGTCTGACCAAGCAGGAAATGTCACCCCAAGACCTTTAATTTCATGTTTACAGATGTACCCATGCATTACTGAGATACAACGCCCCATTAGTAAGGCAAAGTTTGCTTCTTGTGGTAAGAAACGCACCATAAAATAGTAGCGCTGCATATTATGCCTTCTTCGTTTCGGCTTTCTTCTGGAACATGCCACCCTTTATCAGGACAGCAAAAAGATAGTAAATATTAGGATGAATTGAATGCCCTGACTCTGCGGCCTGTTGTTTGAGTTCTGCTAAATACAGCTCTGTATTTACAAATAAGGTATAAAAACTCAGTGCAGATTCAGGTGAACGCCGTGCAATACCCAGCTCTTTGTCTGCACCGAACTCATGTACTCGTAATCGTTTAACATCGTCCTGATCCCACCAATTATCAATTGATTGAATAGCCGCACCTATCTTGACCGAATTAAAACTCACCGCATAACGACCATCAGTACATTTAACCTTAGTAAACTGTTTTGAAGTTTCACCTTCTGCGGACTTTTCACCAAAGGTTTGGCTTGGGTAGATCTCTTGGCAAAAGACAGTCTCAATTTTTGCTGTAATATCGGCGCTCCAAAATACATTCGGATCAGTCAAAGCTAAGTGCATCTCTTTACTTAATTCATCAAGAACAGTCTGGGCTTCATAAGACCAAATATTCCAAGCTAACTGCCTCGTATTACTGATTTGATAACACTTTCCCGTACTGGTTTTAACATCTATTTGAGTGTTACCAGAGTTTTGATTACGCCAGAGCCAAGTTCCTAACAGCAGATTTTTACAAAAACGGGTCGCCAGCTCTTGGTAACCGTCGCACTTCTTAAATGCTGCGGACAATTTCTCAAGCAAACTAGAAACTTCAGGATCGCTGCAGCCAGATGGTTTGAGCGAGTTAGCTTGTACTCTTAGCGAGAAGCGGCAATAGATGTGAGCTACATTTGGCGGAACATAACACTCTTCAATCGTTAGAGGATTACAGTGTGTAAGGTCCTGGGGTGCTAAGTTTTTCGATTTAAATTGAGGAGTAAATGCTTCAGTGAATCCAGCTTTTTGACCACGTATACGAGTGATTTCAGCTTCAAGAGGAACAAAATCAGAATCGGCTGTTTTATAGAAAAATACCGCCTTACTTGGGTAGAGGGATCGGTCATACTTTAAAACATTGCATAGCTCCATAAACCTTCCTTAAATCCGTTTCATCAGCATTGAATGCTCTTTTGCCTCTAACATCCAAAACGCTCTCTTAAAATAGTTTATTTGCCCCTGTAACCTTATCTCAATTGCCGATGCACACTCAACTACGCCAAGCGCTGGTTCAGCATAGCAATGTAAAGGCTCTAGGCTACCGACTCGGCTAACGGGTTCAGTTAATGGTAAATAGCCAACCATAGTGGGACACAGCGATGAATTTTTATCCAACAAAAACAGAAGATCACTAATATTACCCATTGAATATCTAGTCGGCATAATCCATTTTCCTGACATAGGCAGTCTTTTCAATATTGAAAAAAGTTCAGCTTCGGATTGATAAAGCTGACACCACGCATCAACAGCATCTAACTCGGGAGGATGCATTACTCCACCGGCAAAGTTCGCCGGAAAACTTGCTTTCAACATTTCAGTTTGATTATCTAAGATAGCTAAGTCGTCTTCATAACTATCAATGTGAATGACAAGATCAAACACTAAATCACAATGTCGATTATCAATTATCCCAGCTCGCCTAAATTGATTCTCTTTCGCTCCTTGCATGCCGTACTCAGGCAGTTTTTTGCCCGAGACAGATGAGTACTGGCGAATAAACCACGAAAATGAGGTTAATCTAAGCTGAGTACCCAAGCCTTCGTTTAATCGCCGCTGGTAGTTATGCATCATTCCCCAAACAGCAGTGAGGGATGGAATGCCAACACAATACGGATTAGATAAAGCTTGGGCATCAAACACTCGAATACCTTTCAAATGTAAATATCGCTGGAAATGCTCATCCTCAGCATCTTTTTGTAGCAAAAGTTCTTTATAAGCCAAATGAGTTAACAACCATTTCAAGCTATTTCGAAGAAGGGGCATCAGTCTCTGATGAAAGGCATACTGACTTATCGTTGCAGAATGCGACATCACCGAATTCAATCTGCCGAACAGCGGCAGCAGCAATTCAGGTAATAGCTCATTCTCAAAGGTTAAAAACTGATACTCTAATGAGCCATTAATAGGCTCAAGCTCGCTAAGAAGAATCAGCCCCTCTTTAACCTCTAATCGCCATTCCAACATTGGCGCAAGCCACTCAGATAACATCGTTCTTATCTGTCTAAGATTGGCGACTTTTTGTTGCCTGCGTTGCTTTAACGCCAATGCAGATTCACTCGATAACAGTTCATCCAATACCCTCACAAATCGAGCCTGTGACAATACATTTTGATTCAATACATCCTGACCAGATAAGACCCTAGCCAGTAAATTGTTGCCTAATCCGTGAGTTTTTTTATTAATACGAGGCGGATAATTCAGGGCTTTAGCATTACCGCCAAGAGATGCGACTAGCTCACTGACTGCCGCAGGACGAATAAACTCAAGATTGGTATATCGGCCCTGTTTTTTGATTGCTGCTTGCTGGAGTTCAGACTGAAGTGCATGGCTTACAACGGGGGTAATCGCTATATATCCATCACGGAATGGCATTCGGACCTGTACGGAGTATTTATCGACTTTATCTGGGCTTAACTGCGCGGGTAAAAAATGCTTCACCCTGCCGCAAATATTCATAAACTGTTTAACAGGCATGCCAAGTTCTTGAAAAGCCTCTTTCCAGTGTTTTGGTGCTTCACACATTAATGTTGCAAGGCAAGTTACTTTACCTTGCCAAATAAACTGGCAGCCAAACAGCTTGGCAAAATTGACTTTAGCACTGTCATGAGACCACCCTAAAGTACGCTGGCAATTAGCGCTACTCAACATATTGGGATGTACTTGAGGACTGGAGGCAACGAGCCTTTGTTTACTGACCCGAATATCTGGGTACTTGAGATTATGGGTATGCAGCCATTGTACTTCGTCAATGCAAACATCAATATGGGTTTGGTTGTTAACAGTTGTTATAGCTAACCTTTTATCGAGTAAGTCATCCACCAACTTTTTCGGATAGGTAAGATTAAGCAAAATAATTAGGGCAGAGCTTTCCTCGCCAGTCACATCTAACGGTTCTGTATAAGCAGCAAATGCACGCCTCAACGCTGCCGAACGTGCTTGAACATCTTCAATATCTAGCAGTTCTCGCAAATGTAAATTCTTTACCATGCCGATAAGTACATCCCCTGTCTATCACTGCCGAAGCTGCTTTTATACTCGATCACTTGCCTTAAATAAAAAATACCAATATGTGGGTCAATCCTCTGCTTCATTTTTTGCCTAAACGCCGACGTTAATATCCCATCTTGATGAAGCCGATAAACTTGCTCTTGGGTTGTTGACAGTAAAACCGATGTTTCTGCAACTGACACTAGCGTATCGGCCACATTAGGCTTTTTCGATTTTGGATGTAGCTCAACCAATCTTTGCAAATAACGCATTAATGCAACATAGATAAAATGTGGGTCTTTATCCTCTGGATACAGACAGCGAGAATGCAGAATTAACTCACCATAAATAAATCGAAATGCAGTGTGGTTAAATAGCTTTATCAGCCTTAATTCAGCGCCTTGCGTCAGTTTATGCAGTTCTTGATAAAGGTTTTCTGGCCAGTTATCAAAATACTCCACCGCATCGCTAAAAGAAGCTTCTTTACTTTTGCAATAACGCTTTTGATACCAAAGTAGAGCCGCAAGCCGATGAGTCGCAGATACTTCATGAAGAAGCTGATTTGTAGAGGTAACATCACCACCAATAAGGCTCCTCGCTAACATGAGATCTGTCTGTTTAGCGCGAACAATTTCTGCTTTTGAAAGCTCAAATCCACAGGAACAATAGCCAATTGATTCATTCTCAATATAGTTGAGCGGCGCTTTGCATTCGGGGCAATGATGGATCAACGCACACTCATGCTTGGTACAGGCAGCATATGGTTTTAAATGCCAAACTTGCCGAATATAAGGCTCATCCTTTAAGCACTCAGGGCAAACGGGCACACTCTCAACATCATCCTCATTTGCATAACGGATAAAACTTAAAGGCATATCGATACCATTACGATGCACTGCAACGCTAGACCCAATAAAAACTCTGTTCGATCTAAATAGGGCTATTTTCTCGAGTTCATGGGGGGGTAAACCAAGAAGGGATTCAAGTAAACCCAATGCCCTCATTCTAAAGTGGCTATTGTGCTTAGCATGATAAATATTGAGGCGTTTTAGCTCGATAGGGAAAGCCCCATGTGCCTCAAAATCGAGCTCATGTAGCTCTTCTCTGATCGCCAAGCTGAGCTGCTGGTAAGAATCAAAAAAGTTCTCTGAAACGATTCGAAGCAAATAACTTTCAAGCGACTCATCAATGAATGCTCTTGCTCTAGGGGAAAATAAAAATGCCATCACTCACCAAAAACTAAGAAATCCTTAGCAGTATAAATAAAACAGTTACATAAAAATAGCAAATGGTGAGTAATGATTCTTTGTTGTTACCATAGTGCCTACAGCATACTTCTAAGTTAAGATCACTTTGGGGCGAATGCGAGCTGGCCTAGTTCATTTGATTTGGGGCAACACCTTGATAGATCTTTTACTCTAACTCATTGGTTTCGGATTTCAGATAAAAGACATACCTGTACTTTTAAACAATATACATACCGAATTTTAGCTATACTTGGCCCAGTTGTGTTTGTCTTAAATGACACTCGACCTGTTTTGCCCTACGACTACTATAGGTGTAGTTGAACTAATAATATTTAACTAAGTAAGGGGGTTGAAAAGTGAGAGCTAAATTAACCTTTAAACTCCTTACTCTTTGTATGACTAGGTAGATGCAATTTATTACGCTAGTATGTAATTCTCTTGGTAATTCAGAGCGTTTTAAATGAAGACTGTTGAAGATCTTAGAAAGTTATTGGAAGCAGGCCAAACTGGCTACAAACCACTCAACAATATCAGCTCAGGCAACATTACTTCTGATGATGGATGTACACATACTTACGAGATCGTTCAAGGTTGGGACATCGGACTAGCTATGCAATGTGATCAAGAGTGGGGCAACTTCAATATGGAGCTTCTCGAGTTCATACGACAATCTGACTCTTCCTTGCAACAGAAACTTCTTGATAGCTCTCAACTTGAGGATGCTCACTGGAATTGGCTTACAAAGCATAAGTATTATCATAGCGAACAATACAACTGGTTCTTTTTCATAGCAGATGGTAAGCCTCAAGGTGCTTGTCTCGTATACCATCCTAAAATATCGGTCGATACAGCAGATACAATTTTCTACATTGAGTTTCTAGCTGTTGCCCCTTGGAATCGCCCGAACCACATAAGCAATCAAATCTTTAAAGGTATTGGTTCACTACTTTTGAAGACCGTAATTTCGTACGCAGAATCTGAGCTAGGTATAACAAAAGGCTTTTCGTTACATTCTTTACCAAAGGCAGAAGGTTACTATCAAAAAATTGGTATGAAGCGTTTTGAAATGTACGATAAATCGGGTTTAGGTTACTTTGAGATGCCTGAATTGAAAAAAGCTAATTTTCTAGGAGCGACAGCATGAGTGACTGCAATTTTGACTCCTTAATCATAAATGGAAAAGCTGATTCAAAAACTGATAGTAAGGCTATATTTGAATCATACCTAGAAAGCCAAGCACAACTAGAGCAGTTACCAAAGAAGCTTAAGCAGGATAAAAACTTAGTACAGTTAAATCTGTTTAAAGAAGTTCACTTTCAAAAAAGTAATAACTTACTTTTTAGGAAATCAGACTCTTCAAAAGATGCATTAGTAAACTTTTGGTTAAGTAAGGTTAAAAATCTGGCTTATCTATATTGTGATTTTAATAAACTTCCTAACTTCACTGGGTTATCTAAGGCTGATCTAAAAAGCATTGCCAGAGGTAATGCTGATCCAAGCTATATTAGAAATTTAGAAAAAGATTTATCTGAAAAAGGAATTATTTTGATTGTTGAACCGTCGGTTGCAGGTTTAAAGTTAGATGGTGCAGTATTTAAGTTAGATAGCGGTAATCCGGTTATCGCAATAAGCTTACGTCATAATCGCTTAGATAACTTTTGGTTCACTCTAATGCATGAACTCTCTCATATAGCTTTACATTACGATCAACTAGATAGTTACATCATTGATGATTTAGATTCAAAAAGTGAGGAATTAACAGAGTTAGAAGCAGACAAACTTGCTCTTGATTCTCTCATTCCACGAAACATTTGGAGAACATGTGCAGCTCGACGAGATCTCAAGGCAGAATCTGTTATCAGATTTGCTGAAAAAAACAACGTACATCCAGCGATTGTTGCTGGACGCATTCAGCATGAAATCAATGACTATAGAAAACTAAGCTCGTTAACTAATGGTATCGATACGAGGGAGATATTATTCAGTGAATAATTATACACCGTTCTTGAAGTTTAAAGTCGCTGAAATTGGTGCATTGAAAGCACTTAAAGACTCAGAACTCCGCTCTATAACACCATTCTTTGATTTAGCTACAAAGAATGATATCACTGCAGATGACCTCGAAAATACCATAACAAAAGGTGCACGAAAGTACGAGCTTAATTTTAAAAACGCTAATGGCTTTTATATAGATGACTACGACATTGACGATTCAATCCGGATACAAGGGTCTATCGTTTATGATTTTCTAATCGATACCTTCCAGAAGATCGATTTCATCCCGGTTGTCGGGCTTGATCGTACGGTTACTCGAAATAACTCAGTGCTCAGCTCATTAGTTATCAGTGACACTGTAGCGATCCGCTTAAATCAAGATGACTTCGTGAGTTACACTCTTATTGAAGATGAAATTTCAGACTTGATATCTGATATGATAGGAAATTTCGATAAGCTTCATTTAATTCTAGATTGTAGACTCTGTATAAAATCAGATCCTGTTGAACTATCTAACAGGCTGATTATGTTTATTACGTCGATAACACAGCATCACAGCTTTGATAAGATTGTAATAACTGGTTCTTCAATTCACGCATCAATTGCAGAGATACTTTCTGTTTCCACAGAAGAAACCCTGTCTAGAGTCGAATGCAAAGTGTTTGATCTAGTAGGTCAAAAAATTTCTTTGGAATTGGGATTTGGTGACTACACTGTTATTTCACCAAATTATTCCGATGTGAACATACCTAAAAGTGCTTTGAGGAAAGTGATGACTCCTAAAATCATATATTCCTACAATGACAAATATCATTTTCTTCGTGGTGGCGCTATAGAAACTCATCCTAGAGGGGCAAAGCAATATGACGACATGTGTAAAAAACTTGTCACTTACGCCTTCTTCCGCAAGAAAAATTACTCTGTTGGTGATAAGTATTTAGAAGAGAAATCTCGAAGTGTTGGAACTGACGCATTACCTCATTCGATAGGAAAGTATCTGATAAATGCTCATATGACATATATGATTAATGATTACCCTGCGTAACGTATAGCAAAGGGGCATTTCTTCCCCTTTGCTATAAAATGAAAACACGCCTAGCCCCTTTAAGCCAACCGAGAAACAAGTGATTCTGCAATCCATCGATTTGTTTGAATCTTATTCATCCGTTCCGAAAGCTCTAAAGCAAAATCTCGCTTGTTTATTTTTTCAGGTATGTCCAGATTTAGTTCTTCATTTACGTTTGTTAGCTCACTCTTCCACAGAGTTGCTAATGCGAGTTCTTTGTCAAAAAAAGGATTAGTACTAGTTTTTCGTACATGTTTAAACTTAATTGTACCTCTAACCTCATGTGAAACGACAATCCCCCAGAATGTAGGGATCTTTTCTAATGCTTCTTTTAGTTTACGTTCTGTCGTGACGAGGGTAATTTTACTAAATACTTTGTTGTAGTAATCCCCCTGCCTAGTCAAGCGATCAATCTTATCTTTATCACCTTTAATTTCGTAACAATGAGCTTCCGAATGAATAGTGACAACATCCGCAATAGCATTGCCACGATGCACATGTAGCTCTTGCAAAATACATCTTGGCTTTTTTGATTTAGAACTTAAGAAATCAATCAAACTTGGCCTAATATCGGCGTCATTCAAGTACATAGCAAAACCCACCAAAACCAAAGACACAATATTATATAGCTTAGTATCTTCAATTCAAAACTTCCTGTAGCATAATTAAGATATGAATACAAATCAGATAGTTAAGAAAAATACTTCCCTTCTAGTTTGGCTCTCCTCGGATCACTCAATTGTATATCAACTAAGTGTCTAGAGATGACTGGTCGATTGTTCTCTAACTTTGGGGCATAACCTCATTAGCACTTTATGCACGGCACACTTCGCCACTAAGCCGTATATTGAGGCGTCAACAAATCTCTCCACATTGCCCATTTTGCTCTATGCCTTGAGCCACGATAAACAAGGTATCACTACCATAGCGTCAGTTAATGTGATCGAGTGTAAGCATTAACGCTGGCTTTACAGTTGGTGGATTGAATAAGTCTAATTGGCGATGTTTCTTGCTCGCTACACCAATCAAATCTACGCCTATCTTGTAATAGCGTACACCTTCACGAAATAGTATGGTGCGGCCTCACAGATAACTTTGGTCAGCTCTATCGTACAATTGAGCAGACGTATATTGCTTGAAATCAGCCTGTCGCCATACATCTATTACAGCAGGATTGCGTCGCAATTCGCACCAGCCCTGGCGACTACTCACTGACGAGCCAGTAGGCTTTAGCTGTACCTCCCCCCCTCGCATAACCAATACAAAACGCCATGAGATCACTCAGGCGCTCATTCACCATAGTCCGACGAATACCGGGCTGAACCCCAATAACACAGAAGCTCAGCTTCGTCGGCAAGGTAGCGGTGAGAAGCGCCTCAACCTCCGCTAGCGTCCCGGTGACAAAATACGAAGGCGAGGCATGCCTCACGGGATTCATCCGGGCCCTCATGTGGCCAATCAATGTAGAGACCTCGCAGTAGTAAGCGCACTTGACCAGTTGGCCAGCGACTTCGTACACATCCCCTACCCGGCCTTCATTAGCTGCCCCCCCCGCACCCTTGCAGTGATAGAAGTCGACGCTGACTTCATCACGGTCGTTACGGGTGATACAGATGTAATCAGCAGCCTCGCCAGTCCTGTGGTCGTAAAAAATTGCTTTAACATCAGGCAATGTCAGGAGGTGCTGCTCTAAGTGCTCCTGAACAGTAGCTAAACCGTTGAGAGCGGCGCGCCGCTCTCGGGTTCGCTGGCTGTTATCGTTAGGCAGAAACTCGAGTTCAATTTCACACCCTGTCCAATCGATCGAGCGCGTATCACCTGGAGCCAGCGATAGCGCCTGAACTAATGGCGGTGCCATTTTATTCACGCCTTCAAACGAGGATTTGTCCGCTGCGTAAAACGTTGGACTGTACTCTGAAAGCCAGTCAGCGAGGGGCATCCACTGATCATGTGCTGACTCGACGTCCAGCATGACCTGGGGAAGCTCGACAGTGATCATCCGCCTAGCTCCAAGGCGATAGCACATATCGACAATACCATCGAGATGCGCTACCGAAAATGTCATACACCCAGCATCAGGGTCAGTATGGAATCCCTGCAGTTCCCACTCTACCAGCCGTGAAAAGCACTGCTGGCATTGAGGCTCACCCCGATAGCGCAGCCGGGGGTTTGTTTTGAATCCTTCCTGCGGCCAGTTAGCGGCGATGACTTGATCCGGCAAGCGTTCGAGCCGAGTCGCGACCCTGACAAGGTCCAGGTTGGTCTGAGTGATAGCCGCATTGCCGGATATGCGGCCGTTTAGCGTTTCAACCCATTCGACGAAGTCCGGAATGGACAGCGTCTGGTTGCTCCAAATACGTGAGCTGCTGCTAGCGCCTATGGTTTCCCTGTTGTTGCCGCTCATGCCGCTGCCAAAGAAGTGTCCTTGGGAGTATGCCCTGCTGTCACCGACATCAACCACTCGTTCAGCTTGAGGACCTGTCAGCGTGCGATAAGTCTCACCACGGGAGTTGAGGGCATAACTTTTTAGGCCTAAGTTGTAGAACCGAACATCATCGAGCCCCGCCCTCGCCCGACTTGTCTCCTCGTAGCTCAGTGGCCGGGTGTCACCAGTGCAAACCTTATCCATAATGGAGAGATAAAGCTTCTCTGTCCTACGCGTTGATCCGATGAAGCACATCCGAGAGTCTGGAAAATACATCAACAGAAACGCGTCATGTCGTATGTCCATTAGCGCGTCCGAGTCCATCCACTTCGGCGGAGTTTCGTCAGCAGTAAGCACCAAAGAAATATCACCAGCTTCCGTTGCCCATCTCTTCACGATTCGGAGATTACGGCCTATGTTAGAGTCAAGTCGCAAGAACTCTGGGGCCTCGTCACAATGAAACCCTCGAACGTGGGCATAAAGTTTGAGCGACAAAGGCGTCACCGCATCATAGTCTGACTCAGCCTGCTGGCGAACAGGTAGCCTGTCCATGAAGGCCTGATCGTCGAGATTGGCCTGGATCTGAGCATGTGCTACGTCATCAATCATCTGGCCAAGATTCACCCCTTCTCTAAGCAAGGACGAGGTGGCCTCCTCAATCCTAGAGAGCGGCGCGATGAGGGTGGGGCGTCCTGTCGTCTCATCTATGCGCGCGAAGCGACCGATGAACTGGATGGTAGGTACTAAAGACTTATGAGGGGCGTGAAGGGCCGCGATCTTGAGCTTCGGGAAATCGTATCCTTCGCCGAACATGTCAACGCAAATGATTCCTTCCAGCTCGCCCGACCTGAGCTTAGCCTCGATCTGGTCCTGTCGTCTTTTCGTAAGCCGGCTGTTGATCGCCTCTACGGCTAGGCCCAGTTCTTGGTACAGTGGCACAAGACTTTTAGCCGCAAGGATGCTGGAAGCCCTAACAAATAACCGATGGTCGAACCCGGTTGCTTTGTCTTCATTGAACTGTTCAACAGCGACTCGTGCGATCGCACGATCGATCTCTTCCTCGTTCAGCTCGTCTCCAACAGGCGCCACTCGAAAAGTCACAGGATCGAACGCTCCCTCATCAATGGCCCTCGTAACCGGGTAGCGATAGACAATCTTGCCAGGGATAATCAAGTTATCCCGTCTAAAAGGCGTTGCGGTTAAGAATACGAACTTGGCTGCCGTTAGGTGTTGGAGGTACCCGATCCATGAGTGAGCAGGCGCATGGTGCGCTTCATCGAAGATCACAAGGTCGAACATATCTGCAGGAAAAGCTGGTTCGAGAGTGGGAGATGAGCTTGCTGGCGTCGAGACGATGACATCATAGCGCTCCAACAACCGCCATTCATCAACTGAGCCTATTCGACCAACATGCAAGTAAACAGTCGGCAAGGGGCTGTCAGCAGGAAGTGCGCCGATACGCCGAAGCGTCGACATTTCAGAAAGGTGTGAGAATACTTGCTTCCTCAGCGCATCGGAAGGCTCAACGATTAGGACACGGTCTGCCCGTAGCAAATAAGGCAACGCCATCATCAATGAAGTCTTGCCATATCCAGTGGGCAGGCAGATCAACGCCGGATCGTCCTGCACGGAAAAATGCGCCAAGACGGCATGCAGAGCACCTAACTGGCCTGTTCTGAAACCCGCGTTGGGCTCTTGCCGCTGCTGAACGAGGCTCAACAGACTTGCGTTGTCACGAAAATACGGCACGGTATCCTCTCCCTAGATTGAATTCTTTTGCTTCAGTCCTAATCGTGAAGGTAAAGGGCCGCCATAGATTTTCACCGAAACTGATGCACGAATACGTGTTTTAAATCTTTCTTCATCCTTAACTCGCTATAACACCGAAGAATTACGACGACAAAAGAATTACGAATAGTTGCGCTTTATTAAGCTTTGTACTTGACAGAACCACTGACTTTAAAAGCATGCATACACCGTCTTCCTGATGTTTCAGCACCATGACAGGTTATATTTTTCTCTATTTTTTCTTTCTTGCCGCTTATCGCTTCACGTAAAATATTACCCATTGAAAAACCTCCACCTTCACATGATGGATTGGTGCAATCAATGTATTCACCGCCGGGGCGCTCTAGTGTGAGATGATGTGTCACCTGTTCCTTCATCCAGATTAGGCTCTCTAACTCTGTAACATGAATAAACATCTCCTGAATTTCAGGATATGCGTCCTTGAAATCACTTTTTGAGCCGAAAACGAAGTTTGTTTCGTTAAAAATACCAGAAGGCTTCTTCGACATACGCATTCTCCTATATGGCTTAACATTTAATACGCATTTAGCTCATGAGGCGATTAAAACGCGCACCATTAATTCTCTTTTTGCATCCCCTGTATTGCGGGGTTATACATTAGAGCACGCTCAACACTATCATGCCGAATAACCAAGGTCTCATTACCAAGCCAAAAGGCACAATGAATTGGACTACAGATGATCTGCTTCACACGTATGGGGGTTGGGAGCAACTTTGAATGAAGCATGGCATACGCCCCAACCTTATCGTTGAACAGGCCTATTTCTTTAACGGCCTGTTCTTTGCCAATTTTTCCAGATAGAACAGTAACTAACACAAAAGAAAGCACCAATAAAAAGATACCAACACTGTATCCATAAATGATTGTGCTCTTATCTACGAGATTGTGCATAGCTTCTGAAGGGCTATTTTTTAGTTTTAACGAAGCTAATCGGGCAAGAATAATAGATTGCCAATGTTTAACCTTTGGATAAGAAGAGAGTACTGCTGTAACAATCACCGTAAAAACCAATGTGCAAACAGCTATTATCGCGTACAGCATTGGCTTGAAACTAAATATCATCAAAGCAAGGAATCCAGACACTAGAGATTTATCTGATGCGAGTGGGAACTGTGAATCATCAAGGCCAAACACCGCGAGATAACTCTGATGATACGTAATTCCCATAAAATACAATGCCGCAGAAATGACTGGCAATACGGTAAACAGTGTTTGTAGACGAGACTCATTCATAATGCGATTTCACTGAAATTTTAGAGTTAGTTTATTGATAACACTATAAAATGTTGCAAGCAAGTGAATCTAGCCTACATTCTATTTTGAAGAGAGTAGCGCGGTAATCATTTTGTGTTGCAAATTTACCAGCGGCCTCCACAAGAGGAACTTTGCATTAAGAAGAAGGAAAATAGGCGTATAACCACCACATAGAATGAGTTATAACCGTAGATTAGCGAAACGGAAACTACTAATAAAAACTCAAGAACAATGTAAATATCCGTGTCTGAAGCACAAACCAGAAAGATCCAAACATGCAACAGTGATGAGCTAATATTGATGAGCATATATGTAGACTAAAAATTATGTCGTTCTAGTCAGTGAAAAGCCATGTCTAATCCCCTTAAGACACTCTTTTTCGGTATGTTTTTCATTACCCAATACTGAGGCCAAAACAATTCCTAACTCATTGGCCAAATCACACACCTCAATATCCTTCTGAGGAAGATCACTTAAAACCACCTTGAGCTTAGTCATGAACAATTCAATATCAATCCGATTTGATTCTGAGGCTTTTTCAAGCAAGTAAGCTTCGAGAACAACTGGGTCCTTGAATGCCGCAGCTTTAACTGCTGCAAATGAAATGCCTTTAACTTTATTTTTCACAATTAACCACCTTGGCAGTACTTACTATCTTTCTATTTGGGAAAACTTAAAGCTACATCAGCTCAGCTAAGAACTTTCGACTGAGATATGGTATTTTCCTTTTCCTACTTGACTTGCTACTTAACAGAATTAGCTTAACAGCATAGAAGCACGGTTACGGCAGCCCTACGCAACTTCGATAACCTCCCACTAATAACGGAAGTACGATGAGCTATCTCCAGAAACGGACAGATTCAAATCTAGCTAAAAATCACCACAACTATTTTATGATTTTGTGATTTGCTCTATCAAATTGGACTTTTCTTCTTCTGTCATTTTTTCAAGTAAACATAGCAATTTAGCCGTGCTTTCCGACTCACAAAAAAAGTAAGCGACTGGCACACCTAATTCATCAGCGATAGCCTTTAAAGTCTGGTAGTCAGGTGTATGCTTGCCTTTTTCGTACTGATTCATACGCGCACTCGCAGTGCCCACTTCCATACCTAGCTGGATACCCAGCTGTTTTTGACTAATCCCCTTAGCAATGCGAGCTTGTTTGAGCCTGAGAGGTAATGGATTGATAATTTTATCGGCCACAGCTTCAACATAATTTGTCCTTTGATAACTCAGATTGTCTTAGTTTTTTGACTTAAGGTATACTAAGGAATCCTTAGCTTTTTAGGGCTTGTTGTCAAGATTTAATCTGAGCTAAGTAATATCAAGTTACCTATCAATGAAGACTCTGTTGATTTAAGCGTAACAAAATGTCATGGAGTGGCTCGTTAAGCATTGAAATTAAAAACTATTGGTAAAAACCGTGGCTATAAAATTAATCCGTATAAATGAAATTTTGTTTAGTATTATCATTGCCGTAGAGCTTGAAAAATTCACTATTACTCAGATAAAAAACTTGATAATAGAGGCAAATTCTTCAGTATCGCCAAAAGATATAGATCAGCTGGTGCGTCGTGCTTGTGCAAAGCTGGTCAATGTGGGATTTTTGGAGAAAAGAAACCAGGGGAATAAGCACGTTTATTATAAATCAGCACTGTTCGATAAATCACAGCTAGTGCCCAGCAACGCACGGGTAAAAGCAATAGTTATCACATCTGCAAACTCACAAGAACTAACGCAACTTAAGGCTACACTCAACCAATATCAAGTTGATTTACTTGGATACATTGGGGAAGCGGAAGAGTTTAAACGTCTCATTGAAGAGATCCCAAATTCGAAACCCAGGCTTTATCCGAGATACATGAATGCTCGTAATCAAAGTTCAACATTGATGGGGAAGATTAAAGCTGTAGAGTCATGCCTTAACGACCTCAAAGGCCTATGACTGTGAAGTTAAGACAATGGCAAAGCCAATGCGTTGATGCGGCGTTGGCACGATATCAAACTCAAAGTCACTTTATGTGTTTAGCCACGCCAGGTGCTGGTAAAACTATTATGGCTGCAGAACTAGCTGCAAGACTGATTGCTATGGGGAAAATTGATTTTGTGCTGTGCTTCTCTCCATCATCAGAGGTGAATGACAGCATTCGCTCAACCTTTTCAAAGCGTCTGAACAAGCGATTTGACGGGCTAATGGGTACCATTGGTAGTGTCTATACCTACCAGTTCATGCCCTCCTTAACTGAGGCGTTTTGGCAGATCTTACGAACGCATAAAGTGTTTGTGATCATGGATGAAGTCCATCATCTAAAGGGCAATATTCTTAGTAATGCCAATGCATGGGGAGAAGAGGTACTACTAAATATTCAATATCATGCGGCATATACGTTAGCGCTTTCTGGTACACCTTGGCGCTCAGATAAGGCCCCTATTGTGCTTTCACGATTCACTGAACCAGATAATACAATCCACTGTGATTTTAGCTATGGATTAAAGCAGGCAATTGCGGATAACGTCTGTCGTCAGCCTAATATCGTTTTAATTGATAACAACAAAATCAAACTAGAAATTGATCAAGAGATTGAGACATTTGCATCTATAGCTGAGCTCTTGTTAGATCCAAGATACAGTTATCAGGCATTAATTAATCATCATCAAATAATGCATTATATGTTGAATCAAAGCGTTAAAAAATTAGCTGAAATACGCCTGAGTAACCCGAATGCAGGTGGTTTAGTTGTTGCGGCGTCAATTAAGCATGCTAAACAATTACTCCAAATCCTTGTCTCTGATCTTAAGCAAAACGCGTGTATCGTGACATCTAACTTAAAGCATCCTTCCCGCATTATTGATGGCTTCCGACAAAATAATACCCAGTGGATTGTTAGTGTGGGGATGATTTCTGAAGGGACTGATATCCCTCGGCTGCAAGTATGTTGTCATTTGAGCCGAATAAAAACTGAAATGCATTACCGACAAGTGCTAGGTCGAATATTAAGAGTTAATTCAGATGAGACTCAACAAGCTTGGTTATTCACGTTAGCTGAAACAAACCTGACAGAGTTTGCTTATCGAATTGACCAAGATTTACCAGAGCAATCAGTGGTTATCGAGCAGACTGGCTCACAGGATTTAGACCTAGAGTTACCGCAATTAACATCGAGTGAGGCTACCCAAGGGAATATAGGTAATGAGTTACATGTGGATCTGTCAGGTTTTTCATTATCCAATACTAATGGGCATGCTAGCACTTCACATAAGTCAGCCATTGACGAAGAGAACTCTTACAATCTGGCATTGCTAGGTTCATATAAAGAGCAAATCGTTAGGATGTTTGACAATTATTTACTCAGTAGCTGAGCCAAGGTTTGTGGTTTAGAAAATACTCTAGCAATCAGCATGTCTTCTGCTGACATTGCATTTGAGTTATACCTAGAATGCTCAAAAACTTCAGAAATCAGAATATCCTCTATTGGTTGAGTAAATGGATTATTTGAAACTGTCCCTGATGTTCTATTGAAAAGTGTTGTATAAGCATCAGCAAAATGTTGATTTTCTAGCGTGTTAGCATCTGCGAGCAGCGCATTCTTCAATGCTTCTAAAAGAAGGTGTTTTAGAATCCTATTTTCACCTCTACAGGCTGCAAACAAGGGAATTGCCACATGCTTATCTTCCAGCTTGGGAGGCTCCGCAAACGGCATGTACTTAGCTAAACCCATCAGATATTGGCGGTAATACTTGCTGTCTTTTTGAAGACTAAAATATTCAAGCTTTCTTCTTCTCACTAAGCGAGATGACCACTGTGGTTCTTCTGCAATTTGTTCGGCCCAAGGCATACCGACTAACACAATAGGAACTCTGGCCTCTTCACTTATATACTTGAACGCATTTGCAATCAGCTGTCTCTCTTGAACTGTTTTGAACTCGATTAATTCTTGAAACTCATTAATGATAAGCAGCTCAACTTTGGCTTTAACCAAGTTATCAACCAGTTTTTTCCTTAAGTCAGTAGCATAGCCATGCTTCTTTCTTTGATGGCTTCCAAACAGCTCAAGATCCATCAACATCTGAGTTAGTGTTGCATCTAATCCTTTGCCACTAGATATACGGCTAACTAGAACTGGTATAGATTCACGTCCGTAATTTTGGCTGGCTAATACTTGTTTTTTATAGTGGTTAATGAGATGGCTTTTGCCGACTCCGGTATCTCCCGTTAAGAGCATACATTGCTGATCTGATTGAAAAGTTCGATTAAACCTTAGTTCATCAAAATCATTGAAAATGGTTATCAACTGAGGATGCATGACAATACAGCCGCTAAATTTACCCAGTTTTTCAATTTGAGTAGGACTTAATGTCTTCATTCAAAAGCCTCTAAATCGTCGTCCCAGTTTTCGAAAATATGGATTTGTTTAGCTGCTGATTGATTAGGTAAAAGTAAGCTCTGATCATCACTTTTCATTTTTATCGTATTTTGGCCTGTGCTACTCACATCAGCCAACTGAGCCTGTTTCTTAACCGCTGTAATTTTTGCTTTGGTTTTAGATGCTATAAATGCTTCTTGTTCTTGCTTTACTCGAGCATGAATTGCCATACGAGCTTTAGCTAATCCCAAATCATCCTTCCCTTCCCGAATAATCTCACGATTAATTTTCTTAATCACTTTATGCTCATGAAGGCTCAATCCGTGGGTATAATCACTATTATCAGTACAGGGAACTTTAAGGTAACCGCCTAATTCCTCAAGATAAACATGAATATTCGATAGATCATCAGGGTCGACTTTAATGATTTTTTTGATGGTTTCTTTAGTTTGTGGGTAACGCTTTCTGTAATCGGCCAAAGCAGTAGAGTCATACATCAACTCTTCATATTTAAATCCATTTCTGGTCAAAGTTCGCTCATCAGTAATCCCCATCAACATAGTAAATCGTTGTTCGTCCTCTGCGCTCATCTTTAATGGCGGGAAAATATCAAAGCCGCGTTGCCACTGTTTTATGGGAATTCGCGTTTCACGTGAGTCTGAATCTTGATGATAAATATCAACAATCCAACGATGGAATTCTTCGACAAATGTGGAAAAACGTATAATGGCATCTTTTTCAGGTTTAAAATCTTCTTTTGCTAGGATGTTGGGGAAGGTTTTGCCTGGTATCTCAGTTAAAAAACACTCGTTAATCATCCCAAAAAAACGTTCTACAAATGGCTTTAACCAAGGTTTGCGAACTGGGTTATATTGAATGTTAATTCCCGCCTCTTTACATGCATGCTCTAAGCTTTTAGACCAAAACTCCGCTCCATTATCCACAACTAGGGTTTCAAATTTGCCAAAGCAAGGCCACTCATTTTTAAGCTCGATTCCAAGGCCTTCAAATGATTTGGATTTTATTGCATGTACTATTGCTTTTGCGGCTGAAACATATGAAGGAGCTCGATAACTTAAGTGAAATCCCAAAACGCAACCGCTGAAAACATCAACAACTAAAGTTAAATAAGGTCTGCCAATTGGGATAGATAATTCATCGTCAATCAGGATTAGATCTAGTGGAGTGTGATCAATTTCTACCCGTTCTAATATTCGCGTTGGGGGAATATGGGATGAGCAATATGCAAACCATTGATCTGCTCTAAATTTACCGTGCCGCGCCACTGCAACAGGATAAGGAGGTAATGACTTTATTCTTTGGTTAAAGCTTTTATAAGAAATGATAGGAATTTTTCCATCAACAATGCTCTCATTTTCAATTGTGATGGCATCTTTATAGTACTGATATGCTGTAGATACTTTAGGCCTTTTAGCATCTAAAAAACGAGTTAGGGCTTGCTCAAAAAATGCTTCATCCCCCTTAACTCGACTCGTTCTGTTGCCCATTTTATGCCGCTTAGCGACTAATGACGTAACATCGCCGTTACTGTCAATGTAGCTTTTACGCCAACGTACTAACGTTCGCCAATTCGGCCGCTTGTCCGTGGAGGTAGTAAAAAGAGCATCAAGAATTGGGTCTAGATTTTTTTGAGTCCATCCACCAGTGATTGTTTTTTCGATGAAGGCAATGAGTTGGTATTTATCCAGTGCTTTGTTTTTTAAAAAATCAGGAAAGGTATCTAAGTCTCTTTTGACTAATACTGTATCCTCTAATTTCACATATTGAATGGGGGTGTCGGGTTTATTGACTAATTCAGACTCACTAAATTCATCCTCGAAGTCCATCATTAAATGCACCATACTGCAGGATTGCAACTAAGATCATCTTGGCTTAAGTTCGCCTTAAGCAATCCTTTATGCATAAGGGAATACAAGTGTGAACGGGTTTCCCCTAATGCTAATGATTGCTTTACAGCTACATCGTTAACATTAATTTTCCCCGCTTTTTTTATAAGATTGAGCAGTTCAACTTGAATGTCGCTCAAGCCGTAAACTCCCGAATATCGATGCAAAATTTTAAGGTTATTTAGAATAGGATTTACGCGGATTTGTCGTTCTGTTATCAATATAAGATCTGCTCCCAAAGACTGAGCAGCCGCCTTCTTTGCTAGAAATTTAGCCCTAAAGATTGGATCGAATGTTTTACTATAAGGTTTGTATTCGTGGAACTTTGCCGTCCCATCAATAAAGTGAACTATTGTATCAGGTGTATAGGGCAATCTTTTGCCCTCAAAATCGTAATAAAACCCTTCAGGCTGACTACCAAACTCCTCTATACAATCATTGTATTCATGGTGAAAGCACGCATCAAACTCCAGTGTACTTTCACACATTATCGTTTCGCTAACTTTTGCGCTAGCGAATTTAAATACGTTTTTGTTCGGTGATGGTTTACGTAAGCTTCTTATATACATAAGTATAATTCGAACTAATAGTGTACATTTAGTGTACTGGCATGCAGTTTTTTGTCAATCTATGGGTTATTAATTGTTCAACATACTAATATTAAAGAAAATGGCTTTTGTAACATGATTACAAAAGCCACTTTTATGTCATTGAATGAGTTAAATTTGTCAGACTATGGGTACACTATGTCAGTGTATGGGTTCAGCGACAGAAAGCATACAATGTTCGCGATGAGAAAAATCTTCGCTATTTCATCGCAGCTTTTACATAGACATCGAAACGGTTTTTCTTGGTTTCAATAACCGTATTAGGCTTAACCCCGTCCAAATCTTCGGCATAATCTGGGCGCTTAACGACGACACGTTTAGTTGCTAAGGCTAAAGCTGGGGCTAACAAGCCATCGGCATCTAAATCGGCACCGACTAAGGATTGGAATACACGCATTTCTTTTTTAACAAGGGCCGATTTATCACGGTGGGGGTACATAGGATCGAGGTAAACCACATCCACCTCTTGTGCCAATTTCGATAGTGCTTCTAAGCTAGAACCATGAAATAGGCGCATCCGCTCACGCATCCAATCACCGATTTCAGCATCTTGATAAGCACGGCGCAGACCGTCTTCAAGCAATGCCGCAACCACAGGATGACGTTCAACCATAGTTACATTACAACCAAGGCTTGCGAGCACAAACGCATCGCGCCCTAAACCCGCTGTGCCATCGACAACACTCGGTGTTACCCCTTGCTTTAATCCCACCGCTTTAGCGATAGATTGGCCACGACCACCACCAAACTTACGTCTATGGGCGACGGCGCCAGTCACAAAATCCACCACTATGCCATCGAGCTTAGGCTCATCGCGTTTATGCAGTGATAACGTATCTGATTCAAAACGCAATTCGAAGGTCGCATTTGCATCGTAGACGAGTTGCCAACGTGCACAAATATCCACAAGTGTTGGGTATTGCTGATTGAAAAAAATCGGGGTCACAGGCTGTCTTCTAACCAACGAAAATGATGGTCATTATGCCTAAAAATCTCGTTTATGAATATGCTAGTAAGCAAAACACATCACCAAGCTCATCACTGTCTTAGCCAATTTGTCTCAGTACGCCCTTAATAATTCAAACAAGCATCACACTGTAATGTACTGATTTATAAAGGCAGCAATCTATTTGTATAACAGTTTAGTGATTTATGTTATATGTTACGTCCCCAGCCAACCTGCATGACTTCCGTACGGGATAAGGACTTTTTTTGCTTCAATGGCTAAAAGGTTTTTTGTTTATCAGGGAGCAAGATTTTTTAAATCCTGACAAAACGATATTAAAAACCAGCTTATTGCGGATTATTCTGCTCAGTGGCGCCATCTTGACCACTAGCATAGTGCTGCATAGCTCTTTAATTGCGTATGAGTTAAACCTCACTTTCATTATCAGCATTACGGTCAGTTTTTTAACCGTACTATTCCTATCTTTATGGTTTACGCGCAAATATTTACTCGTCAGCTCTATCAGCCTGCTGGCGATGGTTATTGCAGCCTGTTTATCTATGCTGTTGTTTATCCCTGACTTCAACTTATCGCAGGTAGGTATTACTTTCTTATATACCTTGCCCTTGATGGCGCTTTTCCTGTTTGGCAGAAAAGTCGCTTTTATTATGATGTGTTTCAACGTATTGCCTTTTTTACTGCTACTGCGTAACCAAAACCTGCCTCCCATTATCGATATTGATATCAGCCTACCTGCGACCCACGCTTATCTAAACGGTTTGCTGTTTATGTTTTTTAATATCTGTATCCCGTTATCGGCAATGCGCCTGCTAAAAACCCAGAAAATCCATGCGCAGCAAATGATCCAGCATCAAAATGCACTGCAACATACATTAGACCAATATGCTGAAATCTTTGAAAATAATGGTACAGCCTCTTTCTTCTGCAATGAGGATGGAGTCATTCTCAACCTGAATAATGCCGCGAGGGAAATCGCTGGAGAAGTCACACTAAACCGCACTCGCCTATGTGACATTTTTGAACTTACCGAAGATACCAGCACGAATTTACTGGCGGCCTCGTTTCCGACCCATTTAAAGAACAATAACAGCACTAAATATCTGCTGCAAAAAGCCTCATTACAGCACCATGATACTTTGTTGTTTCACTGCCACGATGTCACAGAACAGGCAAACCATGCGATTGAGCTGAGTCGCCTTAAAAAACACCACATCAGCACGCATTTCTATGATTTAGTGACAGGATTACCCAACGAAAATCACTGGTATAACCCAGCGCCAAGCTTGATCCATCAGGAAATGACCGTAGCCTTAATCAAAATTGATAATCTTAGCCAAATTAATGCTGCTTTCGGTATCAGCGTCGGAGATGCCATCCTAAAAGCCTTTGCTATTGAACTCAAAAATCGCTTTGGTCATATCGCAAAAATATACCGATTTAGAGGAGCATCGTTTGCACTCGAGTATACTAGCCTGCCGCTTATCTCCCCTGAAAACCTAGCGCTACAATTACGCGAGCGTATTCCAACAAACCTACAACTTAAGCAAGAACAACAGAATGAATATCATCTCGAGTGCAGAGTCGGTTGCAGCTCAGGTAATAAAGCCTCACCGCAGCAAGCCGCGGAGCAATGTTTAATTGCCATAAAACAAACCACCCAAGCTAGCCCAGTGATGGTGTATTACATTGGTTTGATTAACAATCTTCTCGAAGCTTCATCGCAAAAAGCCAGAATCCGTGACGCACTGAAACACAACCGCCTTGAAATGTGGCTGCAACCTAAAGTGATGGCCAATGGCCACATTACTAGCTTTGAAGCGCTAGCCAGAATGTTTGACGAAGACGGCACTATGATCATGCCGAACACTTTTATCCCCATCATAGAGTCATCTCAATTGCAGGCGATTTTTGCGATAAAAGTCTTCAGGCAATTACTACAACTGATCCGTTCTTGGCCTAAAAATGTACCTCTGGTCAGGATTGCCTTTAATTTATCTGGGCAAGATATTCTGTCGGATCGCTTCTTTAAAGTGTTAATCCAAACCTATATGAATCATCCTGAACTCATCCCATTGTTGGAAATTGAAATTACTGAAACCTCTGTATTTTCAACCCATAAAGAAACAGGCCGACGCTTAAACACCTTGGCTCGTATGGGAGTGTCTATCGCCATTGACGATTTTGGTACTGGCCATGCCTCATTAAGCCAGCTCATTGATATCAGTGCCGACACAATTAAAATCGACCGTTACTTTGTCAGTCAAATGGGCATTAGTGAACGCCATACCCAAATTGTTAACGCCGCCATCCTGTTAGCCAAGAGCTTAAAACTCAACGTCATTGCCGAAGGTATCGAAACCGAAGCCCAGTTATTGCAACTCACTGCGCTAGGATGCGAACAATTTCAAGGTTATTTATTCGGTAAACCCGCACCAGCGAATCTCTGGCTGAAAACCTTTCAAATGCAAACCCCCACACATTGGTTTGCCAATAAAAAGAGCGCCAACTGAGGCATTAAATTTACGCCTAGAACCATCGCAGGTATAATTGCCGACTGGCATTTGCCTCTCTTTGCTATGTTTGCAAATTACTAGGATTACCCCATGTTAAGTTACCGCCATGGTTATCACGCTGGCAATTATGCCGATGTGTTGAAACACGCCATCTTGCTACAAACCTTGCAGCTGATGCACAAGAAAGACAAACCACTCGTGTATATCGATACCCACGCAGGTGCGGGTGGTTATGCTTTAAGCGATGAATTTGCACAGAAAACCGGTGAATACCTCGAAGGTGTAGCTAAGCTTTGGGATAAAACTGACTTACCACAATCGCTGCAGGACTATGTCGCCGCCGTGCGCCATTTTAATGAAGAAAATCCAGACGAACTCAACTTCTACCCAGGTTCACCCGCCATTATCGACATGGAGCTAGGGCCTAAAGATCGCATGGTGCTGCACGAGCTGCACAGCACTGATTATGTGTTATTGGATGATTATTTCTGTGAAGACAGACAAGTTAAAGTGATCAAAGGTGATGGTTTAAAAGGCCTTATCGCCGCAGTACCACCATTAGAGCGTCGTGCTCTGGTGCTAGTCGATCCTAGCTACGAGATGAAAACCGACTACCAAGATGTGGCCGAAACCCTGATAAAAGCGCACAAACGTTTTGCAACAGGTGTGTTTATCCTGTGGTATCCAGTCGTAAATCGCACTCAGACCGAAGGTATGTTATCGCGCCTCGCCAGCAGTGGCATTAAACGTCAGTTGAGAATTGAACAAGCCATTAAGCCCGATTCAGATGAATTTGGCATGACAGCGGCAGGATTATGGATCATCAATCCACCTTGGCAGTTAGACGAAATCGCAACTGAATTAATGGATTACTTGGGTAAAACACTTGGACAAGTGGACGGTAACATTACTGTAAAATGGGAAGTCGGCGAGTAACCTTCGACTCAAATGGCGGCGATGATCTCCGGATTTTCGCCACTTCATTTCAGCTTATCAATGCGGTAACTAAACGTCCTTCTGCTCGCGGTAACGCTTCAATAAAATTTTCACACGCTCAACATAGGCTTGGGTTTCAGGATAGGGCGGAATGCCATTGTACTGAACCACGGTCGTCGGCCCCGCATTGTAAGCCGCACAGGCCAATGCGATATCACCATTGAACTGTTTTAGCATTTGTGCCAAATACTTACTGCCACCTAAGATATTCTCTTCGGGTAAAAACGCATTTGCCACACCCATTTCTTTTGCTGTTTCTGGCATCAATTGCATTAATCCCATGGCGCCAGTTCGCGAAAGTGCACGCGCATTAAAGGCTGATTCCGCGTGGATCACTGCGCGGATTAAGGCGGGATCAAGTTGATGCTTATGGGCCGCATGGGAGATCAGGGCATCATAATTAGCGGTAAATAGCCGAATACCATTCCAGTCTATGGTCGAATCGGGACGACAGGCAAAACAGTCATATAACAAAATTTGATATTGGTTATTTGCGGGGGCTTTGTCAGTAAATACGGTGACACCATTAGCTTGTTGGTATTGATAAATTTTGAGTTTTTCTAGACCTTCACTACTCACTATGCCGCTCTGTGAGTACCGCGCCACAATACGCGGCTTAGCTTTTTCGCGCGCCTCCTCAGCATTTGCATTTATCATCAAACTCGATATCAATAATAAGCACAGGCCTAGCGCCTCAAATCTGCAGGGCAATGAAAAGGCTGCAAAAGTCAGTGTACGAGCAAGCGCTGAGCGAGTAAGCAACATCAAAGTCCCGTGTACTGATTAAGTTTAAGTACTTCAATAATAGCAAAGAGTTGCTTCATTTCTCGGTTTATCTGACTAAATTCTACTGAAAAGGTTGCGCCATGAAAAATGGACTGCATTTGAAAATGCGTTCTGCGATTCGGTAGGAACAAAGTTAGTTTATTGCGGAAAAATGCACATTGAATATTGCCATCGAAATGTTTAGCAAGCTCCTGTAAGCGCTCCATAAATGCCGTATTGAGCAAATAGCGTGACTCGATTTGATCCGTTGAAAACACGTCGAACTCTTTTTCAAATTGCGGATCTTCAAGTTTGACTCGTACCAGTCCCGCATGGCTGTCGGACAGGAAATTTGCTAAACCACCGCGATCCCTCAGCACAACAGTATGACCCATAAACGCTTTATGGCTACTCAGCTCAACCACTAAGCCACGAAACTGGGTTTCCGTGCGGGTCACAGTTCTGCGCCTGCTGGTACTGACATCCAGCTCTTCGACTTGCACATTCTTGGTCAGGGTAAGCTCATTGACCGTCAACTCAATGCCCTTATAGCAGCCTTGTATATAGTCACCTAAGCTGACTTTGTCGTATAGCGGTAATACTTTAGCCGCAACGAGTCGATTCATGTCGAGGCGCATTTCGCGGCTATAAATAAAATCATCGCCGAAATATTTAAACATCAGCGGATAAATATCATTTTGAACCAAATGCTTAAACTCACGAGTCGGAGCAAAGCTCCACCAGCTTAATCCGACTAAAGCAAGCAATGGCAAAGGCGGGAAATAAGCGCCACCGCTGTAGTAGCCAATAACGGTGAGCAAGCTCAGCCCAAGCACTATCATCAAACTCAAATACAAACGTTTACGCGCCGCCTTAAGGCAAGCCACACGCTTAGTTTCATATTTGCGACTGATGGGCGCGATATGTTCTTCGTAATACGCTTCGAGTTGAGGTAGTTCGTCAAAATCCGCAGACAAACCAACAGGCCCCCGATAAGTCCGAATCGGGCTACCTAAAATAAAAGTGATGATATTCATATTGATGTCATAGTATTGCAGGGTGATAACTCACCCTGCACAGCTAAGCTTACAAGTATTCGGCCGCATCTACGGGCGCTTTTGCCGCTTCGCTCACCTCATAGAATGGCATCACTTTAATATTCGCCATAGAAGCAATAATCGAGCCGGGGAAGATTTCTACCGCAGTATTAAGCTCGGAAACTGCCGAGTTGTAAAAACGCCTCGCAGCTGAGATATGTGCTTCGACCTCGTTATAGGTCTGCATCGCCTGCAACATAGTGTTGTCGGACTTGAGCTCAGGATAGTTCTCCACATTCACCATCAAGGTGCTCATTTTGTCGTTCAACCGCTCAGCTTGAACTAAATGCTCTTTAACGGCACTCGGATCGGCCTTGTTGTAATTATGGCTGAGCTGAGTGCGTAATTCGGTGATTTCAGTGAGCAGTGACTTTTCATGCTCCATAAATCGTTTAGCAATTTTTAGAATATTAGGCACAAGGTCGGCACGCTTGGTCAGCTGTACATCGATACCCGACAAGGCTTCGAGCGCGGTATTGCGCTTTTTGACTAGGCTGACGTACCAAAGATAGGTCACGATAAAAATCAGCGTTAATCCCAATAACAATTTTTCCATCTTCCATCCTTAGGTTTCTTATTCTTGTTAATAGGATACAGCTAACCATAAATGAGTGAAAATTTCACCTGCGGGCTGATTAAGACAATGAAATTACTCGCTGGTCAGAGCTGGCGATGTTATCTAACGAGCAATCATCAACGAAACTGGCCATATTCAGCGATGAAAAGTGATCATCTGCATAAAAAACAGCATTTAACCTATAAATTTATCGATATTCAGCTCCGATACAGCAAACAACGTCTATAGTGATATGGCACAACATTAGAGCATCCAATTTTGCTCGTGAATACTGGACTCCTCGAGAGTCCATTTTTTTATCCTAATTTTCGCCCTCCTCACTTCAACACAGTCAATAGCAACATTTAAGTTTCAATTAAAACTTAACAATCATACTTTGCCGCTAATTTTTTAACTTTTACCTTAGCTTTCACTCCGAGTCTTGCACCTAGAGTTATCCCCTCAGCCACGTCATCCACAATCGGCCGTCGGCAATGTCTCGAGTCTGTTATAGGGTCAAAATATTGCGCTGCGTAAAGGTCGACATAAAGGAAGGACGATGAGTTTTAATTCCGGCGATATTCCCCCACAAAAAGCTTCTGAACCCAATCCACAACAGGGCGATATCAGCTCTAGTGGTTGGTTTGTACGTTTTCTCAATATTGTTGAACGCTTAGGCAATCTGCTGCCCCATCCAATCACCTTATTCGCACTGTTCTGTGTTGCCGTGGTCATTATTTCAGGTATTGCGGGCTACTTTGGGTTAACCGTGGTCGATCCTAGACCTATTGGCTCACACGGCCGCAGTGCCGACGGTTTAATCCATGTGGTGAGCCTGATGAACGCCGAAGGTTTGCGGATGATAGTCTCGCATCTGGTGACCAACTTTACTGGCTTTACACCGCTCGGCACCGTGCTCGTGGCGCTACTCGGTGTCGGGATTGCCGAACGCTCTGGCTTATTATCTGCGGCTATGCGTGCTTTAGTCATGGGCGCCTCTAAACGATTAGTCACTGTGACCATAGTATTTGCCGGCATAATGTCCAACACCGCTGCCGAGCTTGGCTATGTGGTACTTATCCCTATGGCGGCGATGATTTTCCACTCCCTTGGCCGCCATCCACTTGCAGGTTTAGCTGCCGCTTTTGCCGGGGTTTCAGGAGGTTATAGCGCTAACTTATTGCTTGGTACTGTCGATCCCTTGCTATCGGGCATTACCGAAGCTGCGGCGCGCATGATAGATCCTCAATACAACGTCGGCCCAGAAGTAAACTGGTACTTCATGTTTGTCTCCACCTTTGTGATCACTTTCCTTGGCGCCTTTGTCACAGAGAAAATCGTCGAACCTAAGTTAGGTCAATACCAAGATGATGATGCAGACGAAACCGTACTGCAATCGATAGAGAGCATCAGTGCTATTGAGAAACGCGGCTTAAAATGGGCTGGGTTATCTATGTTAGTGCTCGCGGTTATTTTAGCGATTTCAGTCGTACCAGAAGGCGCACCGCTGCGCCATCCTGTAACCGGTCTCATCTCAGGTTCGCCATTCCTCAAGGGCATAGTCGCCTTTATCTTTATCTGTTTTGCCATACCTGGCTTTATTTACGGCAAAGTCGTGGGCAGCATCAAAAATGATAAAGATGTCATCAATGCCATGTCCCACAGCATGAGCACTATGGGCATGTATATCGTCCTCGTCTTTTTCGCCGCACAGTTTGTCGCCTTCTTCAACTGGAGTAATTTAGGCGCTGTATTGGCGGTGTTAGGTGCCGATGCTCTGCAATCCATTGGCTTGACGGGCCCGATCGTATTTTTGTTCTTTATTATGCTCTGCGGCATTATCAACTTGATGCTTGGCAGTGCCTCGGCCCAGTGGGCCATTACCGCTCCTATTTTTGTGCCTATGCTCATGCTGGTTGGTTATGCGCCCGAAACGATTCAAGCGGCGTACCGTATTGGGGATTCGGTGACTAACTTAATCACACCTATGATGAGCTACTTTGGTTTGATCTTAGCGGTTGCCTGTCGTTACCAGAAAAACCTAGGGATAGGTACGCTGATCGCCACTATGCTGCCGTACTCGCTCGTGTTTTTCGTGGGTTGGACAGCGTTCTTCTTCCTGTGGGTATTTGGCTTTGGTCTGCCCGTTGGGCCGGGAGCCGCGACTTACTACACGCCTTAACCACAATAAAAAGGGCGTCGATGATAAAGTCGACGCCCTTTCTTTATTCAATAGCTTTAGTCGTATAGCCATTCCATTAACAGACTGCAGATCATCAAAAAAATACCTAGATTAAACACATAGGTCTGTAGGGTAGATTTTAATGTCGAGTCCTCAGCTTGCGACACTATCTGGCTCACTGACATAAAAAATAATTGAGGGGCTAACCCCATTCCCACAAATAACACAGCAGCACCGACACAGCGAGTTAACTCTGGTAGTACAAGCTCCTGCAAGTAAAATGCATAAACGCCATAGGCCAAAAATGCCAGCGCTATGCCATGGCATACCATTCCCACGATAAGTTGCTTAGTGGCAAGATTACCCCACGAAAACACCATGTCACTCCTACACTCAGCTTAACCAGAACTATTGATACTATTGGGCGCGAAGTTTATCTCGCTTACGATTAATCTGCACCCACACAAACCAACCAAATAAAATACCGCCAATGGGATAAATATAGAGCGCTCTTTGCAGTTCCGCCCAGAATGGATCGCCCGAGATAAAGTAATGTATTAAGGCGACCACGAGGGAGGTCAGCATACCCCAGAAAAATACGCCAAAGACCAAAATGACGTACATCTTACCCTTAGCAATGAGTGCATCTAGTTTTTGCAATTCCAACGCAGCATCATCCATGTTTCGTCCTCTTAACTGCCTCAGCGCAATATGCCAGAACTCGCGGACAGTGCCTATCCATCTTTATAACTAACAGCATTAAAATAACAAAAAGCCCTGCAATTGCAGGGCTTTAGTTTAGAAGTTTAGAAACGATCGAGCTTATTCAGCTGAGTTTGGCTTCTGTTCTTTAGCTTTCTTCTCGCGCTTACTGAAGAGACGCTCCACTATCACGAAGAATAATGGTACGAAGAAGATCCCTAGGAAAGTCGAGCTCATCATACCGCCGAGTACACCTGTACCAATGGCGTTTTGACTACCAGAGCCTACACCGGTACTGATAGCTAACGGCACAACACCCAGGCCAAAGGCTAGAGACGTCATTAAGATGGGGCGAAGACGCACACGCACCGCATGCAAGGTCGCCTCAACTAAGCCTGAACCTTTCTCATAGAACTCTTTGGCGAATTCCACAATCAAGATGGCGTTCTTAGTCGCTAACCCTACTGTGGTTAACAGCCCCACTTGGAAGAACACGTCGTTTGGCAAGCCGCGACCATTCATTGCAATCAAGGCACCGATGATCCCGAGCGGAACCACGAGCACAACAGCAAAGGGTACCGACCAGCTTTCATAGAGTGCTGCCAATACTAAGAAGACCACTAAGATCGACAGAGCATACAGCGCTGGCGCTTGGTTACCCGATAGACGTTCTTCATACGATAGACCGTTCCACGCGACACCAAAACCAGGAGGAAGCTGCTTGGCTAAGTCTTCCATAATTGTCATAGCTGCACCGGTACTGAAACCAGGAGCCGTGGCACCTTGAATGTTCATCGATGGTAAGCCGTTAAAGCGTTCTAAACGTGGAGAACCGTATTCCCATGCACCAGTGGCAAACGCAGAGAATGGCACCATGTCACCCTTGTTATTGCGCACGTACCAAGAATCTAAATCTCCCGGTTGCATACGATACTGGGCATCACCTTGCACATATACTTTCTTCACGCGGCCGCGGTCAATAAAGTCATTCACATAAGAACCACCCCAAGCCGTTGCAAGCACATTGTTCACATTAGTGATTTCAATGCCTAACGCGCTCAACTTAGCGTGATCTACATGTAATTGATAAATTGGCGCATCTTCTTGACCGTTTGGACGCACACCCACCAGATTTGGATTCTGTGCCGCCATACCAAGCAGTTGATTACGTGCCGCCACTAACTTCTCGTGGCCTTGGCCGTTCTTATCCTGCAGGTACATGTCGAAACCGTTCGCCGTCCCCAACTCGATTACCGCAGGCGGTACGAAGGCGAATACTAAGGCATCTTTCATCTGACCGAACACACCCATAGCGCGACCAGCAATAGACTTCACATCCATACCAGGCGCTTCACGCTCAGACCAATCCTTCAAACCAACGAAGGCGATACCCATGTTTTGCCCTTGACCCGCAAAACTGAAGCCCGCCACGCTAAACACCGATCTCACGCCCTCCTCAGCCATAAAGTGATCAGACACTTTCTCCAATACTTTTAAGGTGCTTTCTTGAGTTGAGTTAGTCGGCAAAATGGCTTGCGTGAACAAAATACCTTGGTCTTCATCTGGTAAGAACGCCGTAGGCATACGGATAAAGATCCAACCCACTGCAATAACCAGCACAACGTAAATCGCCATCACTCTAAAGCCGCGCTTGATGATCCCAGCAACGCTCGACTCATAACGATTAGTCAGTTTATCGAAACTACGGTTAAACCAACCAAAGAAGCCAGTTTCGATATGAGCATGGCCCTTCTTAATCGGTTTGAGCATAGTCGCACAAAGTGCAGGTGTTAAAATCAAAGCAACTAGAACAGACAACGCCATCGCAGATACGATAGTGATAGAGAACTGACGATAAATAACCCCCGTTGAACCTGACATAAATGCCATAGGGACAAACACTGCAGAGAGGGTCAGACCGATACCGACTAAAGCACCGGTAATTTGATCCATCGACTTACGCGTCGCTTCCAGTGGACTTAAGCCCTCCTCGGCCATTACCCGCTCGACGTTTTCCACCACCACAATCGCATCGTCCACCAGCAAACCAATGGCGAGCACCATAGCAAACATAGTTAAAGTGTTAATCGAGAAACCCGCTAACGACAGAATCGCAAAGGTTCCCAGCAATACCACAGGTACTGCAATAGTCGGGATCAAAGTTGCGCGGAAATTTTGCAAGAAGAGGTACATGATGATGAACACTAGTACAATAGCTTCAAGCAGGGTATGCACTACACCTTCTATCGATTTTTCAACGAAAGGCGTTGTATCGTATGGATAAACAACTTCTAGCCCTTGCGGGAAGAAAGGTTTCATCTCAGCAATTTTTTCACGAACAGCTTCAGCAGTATCAAGCGCGTTAGCACCCGTTGCCAGCTTAATCGCTAACCCTGTCGCAGGTTGACCGTTATACAGTGACACCACAGCATAACTTTCAGAACCTAATTCAACCCGTGCCACATCGCTTAGGAAGACGTTTGCGCCTGAAATATCCGATTTAAGGATAATTTTGCGGAACTCTTCTGCCGTTTGTAAGCGGCTTTGAGCCGATACCGTTGCGTTCAACTCTTGGCCAGCCACAGAGGGCGCGCCACCTAACTGTCCAGCTGAAACTTGAGCGTTTTGAGAACGAATCGCAGCGATAACGTCTAAACTGGTCAAGTTGTATTGAGTCAATTTCAACGGATCTAGCCATATACGCATCGCATATTGGGCACCAAACAGCTGAATTTCACCTACGCCCGGTACGCGACTCATAGGATCTTGAATGTTCGCACCAACATAGTCGGCGATATCGCCTTTATCTAACGAACCATCGGTCGATACGAAGCCTAATACCATTAAGAAGCCTGAACTCGACTTGTTAACGTTAACCCCTTGCGCCTGCACCTCTTGCGGTAACAGGGTCATAGCGCCCTGTAACTTGTTCTGTACTTGAACCTGTGCAATATCCGGATCGGCTTCAGCGTTAAAGGTTAAAGTGATCTCAGCATTACCAAAACTGTCACTGGCTGAGGCGATATAACGGAGGTGATCGATACCCGTCATACGTTGCTCAATCACCTGAGTCACAGAATCTTCAACAATCTTAGCGGAAGCGCCAGGATAGTTAGCACTGATCACCACGGTCGGTGGTGCAATGTTAGGATATTGGGACACTGGCAGCGAGCGGATCGAAAGGATCCCCGCCAGCATAATAATCAAGGAGATCACCCACGCAAAGATGGGGCGATCAATAAAAAAACGTGCCATAGCTATGCCCTATTGTGCTTGCGTTTCAGAAATAACTTTGGTGGTTACTGGAGCGCCGGGACGAACTTTCTGTAATCCTTCCACAATCAACTTGTCGCCCACAGTTAAACCAGAAGTGACTCGCCATTGGTTGTTAATCACTTCTGCGGTCGTCACAGTTTTCGCTTCGACTAAACCTTGGTCATTCACCACCATAGCCACAGCTTCACCCTTAGAGTTACGCGTAATCGCTTTTTGTGGAACCAAGATAGCCTGTGGATCAGTGCCCGCATTTAACATAGCGCGAACATACATGCCAGGTAACAAGATACCTTCAGGGTTAGGGAATTCGGCGCGCAGAATAACTGAGCCAGTGTTTGGATCCACGCTCACTTCAGCGAACTGCAACTTACCCGGATGACTATATTGAGTACCATCTTCAAGCAATAATTTCACGTCTGCATTTTCTGAAGCTTGTAGCTTACCTTGCTGCAACTTAGCTTTAAGACGTAACAACTGAGCACTCGATTGCGCGATATCCACATTGATAGGATCAAGTTGTTGAATCGTCGCCAGCGTTTGGCTCTGGTTGGCAGTGACTAACGCACCCGCAGTCACACTCGATTTACCGATACGACCAGAGATAGGCGCTAATACTTCAGTATATTGCAGGTTGATTTTAGCGGTGTTAATCGCAGCTTCAGCCACGGTAACATTTGCCAATGCTTCTTTATAAGCCGCTTCAGCTTCATCGAACTCTTGCTTACTGATGGCGTTGGTTTTTACCAATTGCTGATAACGTGCCGCCTTAGCTTTTGCTGAGGCTAAGCCCGCATTCGCTCTGGCTAAATCAGCATTGGCACTCACTAAAGCAGCTTTATAAGTTGAAGAGTCAATCTGATACAAGGATTCACCCTGTTTCACATTGCCACCTTCAACAAAACTACGCTTAGTGATAATACCGTTAACCTGTGGACGAACTTCAGCCTCGAGGAAAGCTTTACTGCGTCCTGGTAATTCCACCTGAATCACTTGTGGCTGGGCAACAACATTAAGGATTCCCACTTCCATACTACGTGGACCAGCACCCGCCTGAGCGCTCTCTTCTTGAGGGCTGCAAGCTGCCATCCATAACGCCACGCTTATAACTGAGGCAAGTTTAATTGTCTGCCGCATGAGAACTCCTTCAAATATTAACTGCCCACATACCAGTACACTTATTGCGCTGACACGAGCCGTAATTGTAACTAAAATCAAATCCGTTATTTATCTCATAGCCTATATGAATCAACAAGGAAGATAACGAAACTAAATTGTAAACTAATGAAAATTTTCACTCATTCAGCATTACTATATTCATCGAATTGTTATTCGATTTAAAAAATCGGTTAACTTTGAGTGGCATTGTTAGGGGGATATGCCGTAAAACACCCAATAAGCCTACTCCATATTGAATATGTTGCAAATCTGTTCATATTCTAGACTTGCGGCAGGCCAAGGCCCACAGCTCAATGACGTTAGCTTAACCGTCACTTGTTGCAATAATTTGTACATAGAGACGAAAACGCAGCGCGCTTGTTTTTACTCAGGCCACTCTCAGCATCAAGTCGTTAAAAACGACCCTATCAAGACTGACAATACCGAAAGAGAGTAAGCAAAGAGCTGGCTTCAGACTGCTTGTGCGTAAAAACATGAATACATCCGATAGCGGATTGCTGTGCAGTTTATTACATCTACTATTTGTGCACGGCTAAAATGCAGCGCCAGCGTTATGAGTCAACGCCATACAATTAAACAGTCACAAATAATAGCTAGCGGGCTATTTTAGTGGTTACCCCAAAACGGAGCAAACCCGAAATTCAGATTAATACCCCATTAAATGAAACTCAGACTCCCACAAATAATGCTTCTGTAATGAAAAATATTGCTAGCAAAGCAATATTTGTCTATTAAAACTAATTTGTTCATCTTCAATCACAACTTAACAGGACTAAATTCGATTATCGCCCACGCTGCAAGCCAAAATACGGCTGATATCAGCCAAACAACGACCCGACTCCTGTTGCCACTGATTAAATACGGCTTGCACTTGCTTAAGCGCCGTTTGTGATGAAAAACCCGTATCGACTAACTTCTGTGCTTTAAAATAGCCTTGTACATCATCGGTTAACAAAAAGGTATCTTTGCCAATGCCGCGCAGAAAATAAGGACCCGTATTGCCGCCCAATCGAGTACCGCGTTTCTTCAACAACGCCCACAAACCAATAATATCCTGTGTCGGCCAAGCGGCGATCAGTTGCGCCAAACTGCCATGTTCGCGAGCAACATCGTGGATCATCAGAGCGTTATCATAAATAGCTTGAGTCTTTTTAAGATGGCGAATCAAGGTCGCATCACTTGCCCGCGCTTGAATTTGCTCAGGCGATAACATTAATACTTTATGCGGTTCGAACCCAAAGAAAGACTTCTCATACTCGGGCCATTTGTTAACAACCACTCGCCATACAAAACCACTTTGAAACACCTGACGGCTCATCGCCGACAATAATTCAGCATCCCGATATTGGCGAATTTCATCATCAGACAGGCAACCAGACAATAAGGCTTCGAGTCCAGCAGGTCCGCCTTTGCGCTCACTGGCTCTGGCATAAATAGATGAAAAACGCTCTAACTGGCTCATATTATTACCTTTAAAATGATTAAATCCCGACACTTTCTATATGGGCTCATAATACCGATTTTTATCCCTGATGGATCACTTGGCTTTGCCAAGAAAAATTGTGTTTATTCCAGCATTTTTTAAGAAAACTCTTACAGCAAGCGCTTCAATTACGACTAAAGTTAAAACGTAAAGTCCGTAAAAGACTGGGTTTGGAGTGAGTGCCTATGGAGCTTTTTTATCACCCGTTATCACGCTATTCACAGAAAGTGCTCATCGCACTTTATGAAAAGCAGGCCAACTTCTACCCCAGAATCATAGATCTACGCGACCCTTTGTCTCGCAAGGAATTTCACCAACGTTATCCGCAAGCGCGAATCCCTCTGCTTAAAGCCCAAAATGAACAGCTGATACCCGAATCCAGCATTATTATCGAGTACTTAGATAGGCATTTTGAAAACAGTACCCAGCTGCTGCCACAAGAACCACAACGCAACTTACAGGTACGTTTGTTCGATCGCATCATAGACAATGATATTAACAACCCATTATTTCAATTAGAAAAGTTAAAGCATATAGAAGACAGCAATGAATTCGAAATCAAACAATTAGAGAAGCAACTACTGACACAGTTTCAACGCTTAGACGCGCAACTCACACAACATCATTGGGTCTGTGGCGACAGTTTTACCTTAGCCGACTGTGCACTAATCCCTTGTTTAAGCTATAGCTTCCAACATCTAAACCTGTTGGATTTAGATGAAATCGTGCGCTATTGGCAACAGGCACAACTGCGTGGCGCTTGGATGTTAGTACAAGAAGAGGTGTTACTGGCTGAGATGGAGGAAACGGCAGGAATAAGAGGCATACCTTAGCGAGTAAGTCATGCCTCAACACAATCACATATTGCGTTCTTTCTTCAACTGCAAAAACGCTTTCCACTTCACGACTTCTGGCGGCAACTCAGGTGCAGGATCGGTATAACCCGCTTCTTTCACGAGTACATCTAGCGGCACTTGCTTACCTTTGCACACAAACACACCGCGCACATGCACGATACAATGTAGGCCACGTTCGCTCACAAAGCGTTGTTCAATATAGAAATATTTTTCATCCCAACCGACGACTTTGGTTTCAATCTCAAAGGTTTTCAGCGGCTTAATATCGCGAATATAAGTAAATTCGGCGGCGTTGACTATCGGCATCCACTTCAACTTCAAGAAACGTTTCAGCAGACCCATCTCAGCCAACATATAAGTCCGCGCCAGATCCATAAACGCGGGATAGCGAGAATTAGTGAGATGGAAATTGATGTCGCAATCGCTCGGTAAAGCACGATAAGTGATACGACTTGTCCCTAGAAAATCGATCTTACGACAATGGCGCGTGCGCCAGAATAACAACCAAAACAAACGAAAATACAGATTCATAACGCGCCGCCCTTGAAATAAGAGCCACAGGCTAACAGAGGTCATACCACAGGGCAAGCGAGATATAGCTCACAAAAAAGACGCCCTAAGGCGTCTTTTTATCGTTCGATTAAGCTAAATACCCTCAGATAATCATCCCATTAAAATGGGCTGATTTATCAAAACGCACAATTGCTTATGCAGCAATGCCTGAATGTCTTAACAGGGCATCGATATTCGGCTCGCGTCCCATAAACTGTTTGAACAAGTCCATCGGCTCGGCTGCCCCCCCCATTTCGAGGATATTGTGCAGGAAACGACGACCCGTTTCAGGGTTGAAAATACCTTCCTCTTCGAAGCGGGAAAACGCATCCGCCGACAGCACTTCAGCCCATTTATAGCTGTAATAACCTGCGGCATAACCGCCCGCAAAAATATGGGCAAATCCATGTTGGAAACGGTTAAAATCCGGCGGTGTTAATACGGCCACCTGACGACGCACTTCGTCTAAGGTTTCTTGAATGCGCGCGCCTTTGGCTGGGTCGTATTCGTGGTGCATTCTAAAATCGAACAATGAGAACTCGAGTTGGCGCAGCATCATCATGCCAGACTGGAAGTTTTTCGCCGCCAGCATTTTATCTAACAAGGCTTTAGGTAATGGCTCGCCCGTTTCAAAGTGGCCAGAAATTTCGGCTAAGGCTTCTTCCTGCCAACACCAATTTTCCATAAATTGGCTCGGTAACTCGACCGCATCCCAAGGCACACCATTGATACCCGACACGCCTGCAACATCGATTTTGGTCAGCATGTGGTGGATACCATGGCCAAATTCGTGGAACAAGGTTGTCACTTCATCATGGGTAAACAGCGCAGGTTTGCCATCGACCGGACCATTAAAGTTACAGGTCAAATAAGCCACTGGCTTTTGTAATCCATTGGCGGTTTGACGGCGCACACGGCAGTCATCCATCCAAGCACCACCACGTTTACCTGTGCGGGCATATAAATCGAGGTAGAAACTACCTCTGTGTTCGTCAGTTTCGTCGAAAATATCGAAGAAACGCACGTCTTTATGCCATCGGTCAAAATCCTTTTGCTCAAGGATTTTAAGGCCGAACAAACGCGATACTGTGTAGAACAACCCCGAGAGCACTTTATCTTCGGGGAAATACGGACGCAGGATTTCCTGTGAAATCTCATACTTATGCTGCTGCAACTTCTCAGCATAGAAACTTAAGTCCCAAGAGGCCATTTCAGTCACGCCATATTCGGCCTCAGCAAACGCTCTCAGCTCAGCCAGTTCTGCCTTAGCTTGATCCTTTGAGCGCAGCGCTAATTCATTTAAAAATGCCATCACCTGCGCCGGCGTTTCAGCCATTTTCGTCGCTAGGGATTTGTCAGCAAAACTGTCAAAACCGAGTAACAATGCGAGTTCGTGGCGCAAAGCAAGAATTTCGTCCATCAGCGGGCTGTTATCAAACTCTCCGGCATTGGGACCTTGATCTGAAGCGCGAGTGACAAACGCACGGTAGCATTCTTCCCTAAGACTGCGGTTTTCGCTGTAGGTCATGACGGGTAGGTAAGATGGAAAATCTAAGGTAAATAACCAACCTTCTAGCTCACGCGACTGCGCCATCGCTTTAGCGGCGGCTTTGGCAGACTCAGGCAAACCAGCAAGCTCAGCTTCATCTGTGATCAACTTAGTCCAAGCTTGCGTCGCATCCAGTAATTGATTCGAAAAACCACTGGTGAGTTCAGAAAGACGTTTTACAATCTCGCCATAACGCACTTTTTGCGCGTCATCTAAGCCAATACCCGATAGTTCAAAGTCGCGCAGGCTGTGCTCTATCACCATCTGCTGCGCTTGGCTCAATTGTGCAAATTCATTGGATGCTCGCAGCGCTTTATAGGCTTGATACAAACCTTGGTGTTGGCCAACGTAAGTACCGTATTCCGATAAAAGAGGTAAACAAGCATCATGGGCGGCACGCCACTCATCTGTGCTAGTCACTGAATTCATATGAGAAACTGGCGACCAAATTTGGCTTAGCTCATCGTCAACCTGTTCTAATGGCGCGACCAAGTTGTCCCACGTAAAAGGACCTTGGTTCTGCAGCACTTCATCAATCTTAGTGCGGCACTGAGCAATAGCATGCTCAACGGCGACTTGAATATGTTCCGGTTTAATCTGTGAAAAAAGCGGTAATTTTGCGCCGCTAAGCAAAGGGTTGCTCATATTGACTCCTCAACAATCTGTATCTGTTATAAATAAGGGCTAATGGCCTATTTATCAAGGCGAGAAAACCGATTGTCCCCTTCGAACGCCTTACTTAACCCTATTTCCCCTGAAAAAAAGTGAACTAGTTCGCATTTAGGATTTACGTTTTATTTACCTACACATTGTTGCAATCTCGATCGCAAATCGAATCAATTCGCATTAATGTTTGTATGTGGGCAAGGTATTATCTGCATAACTAACGTACCTCGACCAAAATCAGTAAAAATATGGCAACACACTCAGTGAAAATTATCGCCAGCGTCCTCTGCACATTAGGGATCAACTGCCTTAGTCACAACGCAGTTGCTAATGAGGGCCTAGAACAAGTCGATAGTATTTCAAACACCATATTACCCCGCCAGATAACAGAACCTTTGGCGGTGACGCTGGATTTAGGTTGGGACAGCAAATATGTCTCACAGGGTCGCAATAACTTGCAAAATGGGGGTATTTATTGGCTCAATGCTGCCGTTCAACACGGCAACTTAACCACTTATGCCTTAGTCGGACGCGGTGATAGCCAAGCCTATACAGAGTGGAATATCGGCCTTGAATATGGGTTCAACTTAGCCGAAAACCTTGAGGCCAATCTGGGATATCAGCGCATTGAAGGCTATAGCAATAGCCGCTGCCAAGATAACGAGCTATTTGCAGAACTCGCCTACAGCGCCACAGCTTGGTTGGTACCATCGGTGAGTTATGTCTATTCCACAGAGGCGGCAGGCTACTTTGTTGAAGTGAGTTTGCACAGTTATTGGAATATCACAGACCAGTTCAGCCTCACGCCCTATATCACTCAAGGGTTTGATTTTAAATACCGCACAGAAGAACACGATGGCAGTAATAACCTGCAGTTTGGCCTCGAAGCGAATTATCAACTGACCCCAAGCATGAGTATTAGCGGACACATTAGCCACAGCATTGCCCAGAGTGATATTGAGCAAGAAGCCTCAGCCAATGGCGATATGAGTTCACAGGATCAAACCTATGCCGGCATTCACTTTGCGATAACGTTTTAACGTCGTTTTAGCTCTATGTTTCTAGCGCTGTATTGCAACCTTCCTCTGTCAATTTATCCCGTGACATTTGGCAAAAACAAAGCTCACTAACTAAACTCAAAATGTCGACGGAGCGACTCACTATTCACATCGATTTTGCCGAGGAACAGGGAATGTTAACGCATCATTTCTATCTTATCCGAACCGCTGTCATTACCTTGCCCCTGCTTTTTATCCCAGTGACAAACTCGACAAATGCGCAGCAGGTACCTGAGCCTGAACCGAGTCTAGAATCCTTAGCGCAACCGGCACAAACGGCGCCTTTGCCCCTAGGCACTTTGCTCGACAATGAAGGTAAGCCGATTAATGTGCCTAACCAAGTGCAAAGTGCATTCGAGTATTCGCCCCCCACTGTCACACCCGCAGAGCCATCCAAAACCACTAAATCAACTAAAGCCACTCAATCGAACAAAGCCGCTAAGAGTAAAAAACTCAGTCGCAAACAACAGCTAGCCAGTCGTGAACATGTCGCCAATGATCCTAATTGCCGTTGGCTCGATAAACGTATGGATCAGCTAGAGTCCCTACTCGGCGACAAGCAAGATAACGCTGCTAAACATCAAGCCGATGAACTCAGCGCCCGCCAAAAGGAGTGGCAATGTTTGAAATGTGGTGCAGAAGGCCCAGCTCAAAACGATCACTCTAAGTGCCAATATCGCCGCGAAACAGCCACGCGATAACAACTGAATGCAACTTTAGGAGTATTTTTATTAAAAGCAATGCCTTATACGTTAGTGATGCAATAGGCTGGTCTGTTACCGCAAAGCCCCCTACAATGACCTTCTGCTGTAAAGCATCTCATCCTTGAAGTAAGACGGAGAAACTCATGGCTCAACATTTTGACTATATCTGCCTAGGCGCAGGCAGCGGCGGTATCGCCTCAGCAAACCGAGCGGCAATACGTGGTGCTAAGGTTCTACTCATCGAAGCCAAACACGTGGGTGGCACCTGTGTAAACGTAGGTTGTGTACCCAAAAAAGTCATGTGGTATGGCGCCCATGTAGCCGAAGCGATGAACCTTTACGCCAAAGATTATGGTTTCGACGTCACTGTTAATAAATTCGATTGGAACACTTTGGTCGAAAACCGCGAAGCCTACATTGGTCGCATTCACGATGCCTATGGCCGTGGTTTTGCCAACAATAAAGTGACGCTGTTAAATGGCTACGGCCGTTTTGTGGATGGCAACACCATCGAAGTGGACGGCGAACATTACACCGCCGATCATATTCTTATCGCCACTGGCGGCGCGCCGACGATTCCGAACATTCCTGGCGCGCAATACGGTATCGATTCCGATGGTTTCTTCGCCCTGCGCGAGCAACCTAAGCGCGTTGCCGTTGTTGGCGCGGGTTATATCGCCGTTGAAGTCGCTGGCGTGTTACACGCTCTGGGCAGTGAAACTCACTTATTAGTGCGTAAACATGCGCCGCTACGTAACTTTGACCCTGTATTAGTCGATGCTCTCGTCGATGCGATGGCAACCGAAGGCCCGACATTACACACCCATAGCGTGCCAAAAGCCGTGGTTAAAAATGCCGATGACAGCCTGACATTAAACTTAGAAAACGGTGAAAGCATTACAGTCGATTGCTTGATTTGGGCAATTGGCCGCTCACCTGCAACAGGCAATATCGGCCTAGAAAATACCGAAGTGCAATTAGATAGCAAAGGCTATGTCATCACTGATGAGCAGCAAAATACGACTCACAAAGGGATTTACTGTGTCGGCGACATTATGGCGGGCGGCGTAGAGCTCACCCCTGTTGCGGTTAAAGCGGGCCGTTTGTTATCTGAGCGTTTATTTAACGGCATGACAGATGCCAAAATGGATTACAACCTGATCCCAACCGTTGTGTTCAGCCATCCACCTATCGGCACTATGGGCTTGACCGAACCTGAGGCCCGTACTCAATACGGCGACGATAACGTCAAAGTGTATACGTCGACGTTTACCTCCATGTACACCGCCGTTACGGCCCATCGCCAAGCCTGTAAGATGAAGTTAGTCTGCGCTGGCAAGGACGAAAAAGTCGTTGGTATTCATGGTATTGGTTTTGGTATGGACGAAATCCTTCAGGGTTTCGGCGTCGCCATGAAAATGGGCGCGACTAAGGCCGATTTCGATGCGGTCGTTGCTATCCACCCCACGGGCGCGGAAGAGTTTGTTACCATGAGGTAGAAGCGATTTTCGCTTTGATTTCATCATATTTAGGGCCAGCTTATGCTGGCCCTAATTGATCACAGATAGTATAAAACCATTAACTCTCACGCGACTTTCCTATAATCTCGACTGAGTACTTTGCATTTTAAACACTTAGTGCGGTTATCGCTGCGCCAATGTCATCGGGATGAATAGCGTAATGCTTAAAGAACTCGCGTTCGATGGTTTGTTATTTAGTCCATTAATTATCTTTATCCCCTTAGCTTTTCTGCTTTCCTGCATCACTCGCTGGGTACTCTATCAAACTGGGCTCTATCACAAGCTGTGGCGCGCAGCTTGGTTCGAAGTTGGGCTGTTTATCTGCTATCTGGCTTTGGTCATTTACTTGCTTGGGAGTTGATTGTTCATGGGAAAAATCTTTCGTATCAGCCTCACCCTTATTGTGGTCGCGATTGCAGGTATCGCCGGACATTGGATATGGTCGCACTACCTTTATTCTCCTTGGACCCGCGACGGCCGAGTTCGCGCCGAAATCATTACCATAGCGCCAGATGTATCCGGTTGGGTAAACCAACTGAATGTAAAAGACAATCAAGTCGTTAATAAAGGTGATGTATTGTTCACAGTGGACGATACCCGCTACAAAGCCACCATTGCCGAATTGAATGCCAAAGCGGAAAGCCAAAAATTGGCATGGGAACTGGCAAAACATAAATACAAACGCCGTATTGGTTTGACCAACGCCAACTTAGTCAGCAAAGAAACCTTCGACGAAGCCTTTATCAATACCGAACTGGCAAGAACCAGTTATGAACTCGCACAGGCACAATTGAATACCGCCAAAATTGACTTAGCGCGGACGCAAATTCACGCTCCTGAAAATGGCACCCTGATCAATTTAAGCCTGCGTAATGGCAACTATGTCAGCAAAGGCAACTCGGTATTTTCGCTGGTCAAACAAGACTCTCTCTATATCACAGGCTATTTTGAAGAAACCAAAATCCCCTTGGTTCACATAGGTCAAAACGCCGATGTCAGCCTAATGAGTGGCGGCCATGTCTTGCACGGCAAAGTGGTCAGCATAGGTAAGGCGATTGCCAATACCAATGTCACCGCTAATGGGCAGTTATTACCGCAAATTGGCCAAACCTTTAATTGGGTGAGGTTGTCGCAGCGGATTCCGGTCGATATCCAGCTAGATAGCATTCCTAAGGACATAGAGCTGAGCGTCGGCATGACAGTTTCCATCCAGCTACAGACTGAAAAATAGTCATTATGACGCTGTTACTTAAGAGTTTATTTTTTCCTGACCGACGAACCCTCATCTTCGCGATTAAAGGCGTGATCTCGATGGCGCTCGCCTTATATGTGGCCATGTTTTTAAATTTAGAACGGCCATATTGGGCGCTGGTGTCAGCGGTATTTTTGCAAATTCGCCCCGAAAGTGGACTCGTGATCGAAAAGGGCTTATGCCAAATTGGCGGCACCTTAGTCGGCGCGCTCGCGGGGATTGCCATACTCAACGGGTTTACGCCCTATCCCGAACTCGCCTTAGGATTACTCGCCTGCTGGATAGGGTTAAATTCTGGGTTGTCGGCCATGGTGCGCCAGCAAAACTTTGTCTATGCCTTTGCTATGGCGGGCATGACAGCCTGCTTGATAGTGCTCATTGTGATGGCGAGCCCGAGCACAGCCGATAGTGCAAAAATATTCGATGTGGCGCAGGCGAGGATCAGCGAAATTATCGTCGGCGCAATTTGTGCCGTCTTGGTCAGTTCGCTACTTTGGCCGACTAAGGTAAAACATGGTCTGCAACTGCATGCTAAAAACACAATTAATCAAACACTTAAATATCTTGCATTAGAACTCGATTTACAGGGCGTACATGCGAGCCGCCATGAACATATCGACACTATTATGGAATCAGTATCGGCGCTGAGTGACGACTCCAGCGCGGTGATTTATGAAGGTCCAGAAGGACGCGGGCAGAGCCATGCGGCGAACTTTCTCTGCAATAAAACCCTTTCGCTGTTGGCGGCAATCCAAATATTTGGCCGACTACAACGTAATCACTCCCATCTGGTCAGCGAACCGCTCGCGAAAACCTTAGCCAATATGCGCAGCAGTTTTACCCTGATGGCGCAATCTACTGATGACCAAGAATGCTACAAAATGGCGCGTACTTTAAGGTATCAACTCCAACAAAACCTGATGCAATACCGCGACCGAACCCCATTAGAGACTCGCTTACTCAAAGTTGCGATGGAGTTAAGCGCCGATCTCATCATGGTGCTCAAGAGTTATAACGTACTGACAAGCAATTCTGCGGTACAACTCAACGCGCCGCCAATGGAATTTCACCGAGATCCACTGATAGGGTTTACGACCGGTCTACGCAGCATGGCGGTATTTGTCATTGGGGCTTCGCTGTGGATCGGCACAGGATCGAGCGCGGTACTCATGATGATCCTGATGCCAGTGGTTTTTTCCATCATGATGGCGCGCCAGCCACTGCCGATGCTAACCACGATTTTGCGCCGTATTCTTGTCGGTATCACTATCGCTGTCCCCCTCACAGTGTTTTACGCTTTACCTTTGCTGGCAGAGAGTAGCGGCGATTTCGAAATCCTCATTTTAGTGCTCGCAGGCCCCTTTTTTATTGGGCTACTCGCTTTAGCGAATCGACCGACTTTACCCTATGGTCTCGGGATTTGCGTGCCGTTTGCGGTATTAGTACAGCCCAGTAATACCATTTCATTTGCGATAGAAAACACCGTCAGCAATGCCTTAGCGATTTTTGTTGGCGTCACTGTGCTGTATTGGTTGTTTAAATTGATTACCGAACCTAGCCAGCGGTTGATGCAATATCGTCTGCTGCAATCTATCCAAAAAGATCTAGTGCATATCGCGCAGCATAACGATCCTGAGCCTTGGTTTAACGCCCGCATGGGCGATCGACTGCTGCGGATAGCCAGTTACGAAAAAGGCTCGGGCAAGAGTTCGAGGGTATTTACCGATCTGGTGTTCACTGCACTTAATCTAGGCCATGTGTCGATTCGAATGCGACGCATGTTGCAGGGGATTTCAGATACGCACTCAAACTCAGACTTAGAAAATGCACTCAACCTCTGGCAACACAATTTAGGTCAGGCATTTATCGCCTGCGCCCACGGCCAAGTCGCAGAAGAGTTTAACACCAGCAGCGAAGCCTTATTACAAGCGCTGGCGCAATGCCCGTTACCCCACGAACAATTCACTCTGATTACTGGGATGTTTGAACGCATCACCTTAACCTTCGAACGCACTGCCCACAGTATCGCCGAGCAGAAAAACACCTCTGAAAAATAGTCAGTTCTCAAACTATTTTCCGCCGAAAAAGCCACTCTCGCACCGCCGCCAAAACCATTTAAATCCAATAGAAGCTTGATATTTGGCCGATAAAATGCCTTAATATAATTAGATCACTAACTATATTGGTGATCTAAATTCAATTATCAACCAAGGAGCAATTATGTCTACGGAGAACCCACCAGAGGAAAATCTTATCTCGCAAGTAGCAAGCTTTACCCGATTACACGCCAAGGAAACCATGCAGTTTATGTGTTTATGCGCAATATTAAGCACCTATCTCTTTGTCATTTTGAAACCGAGTATTATTCAAAATAACAAAGCGTTAGGAGACAAATAACCCATGAATTACCTGGCTTACGTTTCCTTAGCGATTTACTTTATCGCCATGCTTGCTATTGGCTTATTCGCCTATAAAAAATCCACCAGCGATGTATCCGGCTATATTTTGGGCGGCCGCAAGGTGAGCCCACAGGTCACCGCACTCTCAGCGGGTGCATCTGACATGAGTGGCTGGATGCTAATGGGTCTTCCCGGCGCAATGTTTTTGGTTGGTTTCGAAACCATTTACATCGCACTTGGACTATTAATTGGTGCTCTAATTAATTACTTGGTCGTTGCACCCAAATTAAGGGTCTATACCGAAGTCGCGGATAACGCCCTCACTATCCCGGAGTTTTTTGCTAAACGCTTCGGCAATGCCAACAGCAGTATCCGAATTATCTCGGCCGTGATCATTGTGATCTTCTTTACCTTGTATACCTCAGCGGGTTTAGTGGCTGGCGGTAAGTTATTTGAGTCAGCATTCGGCCTGAACTACGACATAGGTTTAGTCGTCACCCTCGGCGTAGTGGTTTCTTATACCTTGTTGGGCGGATTCTTAGCAGTGAGCCTCACTGACTTTGTCCAAGGCTGTATCATGTTTGTCGCTTTAATCTTAGTGCCTGTGGTGGCATATCAAGAGTTTACCAGCGCTGACACTATGCTGAACTTTGCGTATCAATCGATTCCACACTTCACCGATGCCATGCAAAACGTCACTATGTTAGGGCTTATCTCAAGCTTATCTTGGGGACTCGGTTACTTTGGCCAACCGCATATTATTGTGCGCTTTATGGCAATTCGTTCAGTCGCTGACATTAAAACCGCCAGACACATAGGTATGGGCTGGATGACAGTGACCATTGTGGGTGCACTGGCAACAGGTCTTGTCGGTATCGCTTACGCCAATAAATTTGGCATGAAGCTGACCGATCCTGAAACCATCTTTATCGTGTTTTCTGAGTTGTTGTTCCATCCGATCATTAGTGGCTTCTTATTAGCCGCAATTCTGGCCGCGATCATGAGCACCATTTCATCGCAACTATTAGTGTCATCAAGCTCGCTAACGGAAGATATCTATCGCGTGATGTCGAAGAAAGAATCTAGCGAAAAAGACATGGTGAAAATGGGACGTTTTGGCGTAGCAGGCGTGGCAATTGTCGCAAGTCTACTGGCGCTTGACCGCTCTAGCAGTGTGCTGTCACTGGTGAGTAATGCATGGGCAGGATTCGGTGCCGCCTTCGGTCCGTTAGTCTTGTTTAGCTTGTATAAAGCTAACCTAACCCACAAAGCCGCGATTGCCGGCATAGTGTCAGGCGCAGCTACAGTGCTGTTTTGGATTTATGCACCAGTACTTGCTGACGGTAAAGCTTTAACCACAGTGGTGTATGAGATGATCCCCGGCTTTGCCATGAGCAGTGTGGTGATTTGGATAGTCTCGTTACTCGATACTGATCCCTGTGCCAAAACCACTAAATTATTCCATAAGGCTGGCCGTGTTTTAGCCGAAGACAGATGAGGCGCGCAGGTATGACTGACTTACCCTGGAAACGCATTGTCGTTAAGGTAGGTAGTGCCCTGATTGCACCCCACAAACAAGGTTGCAGCAGCCACTACTTACTCGGCATTGCCCAATTTATTACTTATTGTCGTGCCCAAGGGATCCAAGTTGTCTTGGTCTCTTCGGGCTCAGTCGCCGCAGGATGGCATCACTTTGGCGAGGTTGATAAACCGAGCGTCACAGTGAAGAAAGCCATGGCAGCAGCAGGTCAGGCCGATATGATGGCCACATGGAACAAGTTATTTGATTTCCCAACCGCACAGCTACTGTTAACCCACGGTGATTTACGCAATCGAGATCGTTACATCAGTATTAAAGACACGATTTTCAGCCTACTCGAACATGGGCTATTGCCTATCATCAACGAGAACGATGCCGTTACCGCCGACAAGCTCAAAGTTGGCGATAACGATAATCTCTCGGCCATGGTCGCCGCGGCGGCCGATGCCGATACGCTGATTATCTGTTCGGATGTGAATGGGCTTTACACGCAAAACCCCCATGAATATCCCGATGCACAGCTTATTAAGCAGGTGACCGAGATTAATGCCGAGATCTACGCCATGGCGGGCGGCGCCAGCAGTGCCGTCGGTACGGGGGGAATGCGAACTAAGATACAAGCCGCCAAGAAGGCGATTTCCCACGGGATCGAAACCTTTATTATTAATGGTTTTGATGCCGACTCATTCAACCAATTGTTGAAGGGCCAAAACCCAGGAACCTTATTTACCCCCGATGAGAAGCCAATGCAGGATCACTTGCACTGGATGACACATACCTCGCAGGCTCAAGGCGAAGTCATTGTTGAAAATGACTTTAATATCGCCCTTGATATCCATAGCGAGCAATTGACCAGTGACGATGTCGTTGCCATCAATGGGGACTTTTCTGTCGGTGACACCATTTTAGTACGCAAAGACGATGGCACTAAATTGGCCAAGGCCAAATCCAATTACAGCAGTTGTTTACTTAGCTTTATTACGGACCAAGACGATCGCGAGTTTGCCAGTGAATTTCAGCAAAAGACTGGACCGATCATTTCCGAGAAAAACATCGCCATTCTCGAATAAGCATCAGCCGAATAAAACTAAGCGAGTAAACATCTAAGCGGAGTAAATATGAATTTAATCAAAAATTTATCTCAAGAAGCTGCCAAAGCGGCTCTGATCCTCGCCCAAGTTGACGAACAGCTTAAAAATACTGTACTCCTCGATATGGCACGCTCATTACGTGAAAAGTCCTATGAAATCCAAAGCGCAAATTTAATCGACTTACACAGAGCGACCGCCGATAACGTCGGCCCTGCCATGCTCGACCGATTAACGCTAACGCCAGAGCGTATAGAAGCTATGGCGGTAGGCATTGAAACCATCGCCGCCTTACCCGATCCCATTGGCAACGAACGCTATATTGGTCAACGACCTAATGGTTTATCCATCAGTAAGATGCGCGTTCCCTTAGGCGTGGTTTGTATGATTTATGAAGCGCGCCCCAATGTCACCGCCGATGCGGGTGCCCTGTGCTTTAAATCCGGCAATGCCGTGATCCTGCGCGGTGGTAAAGAGGCGCTGCACAGCAGTAAAATTATCGCCACTATTTTGCAAAGCGTATTGAAACAATACGGCTTGCCCGAGGCGTTAATCACTGTGGTGCCCGACCCAGATCGCGCCCTCATGCTAGAACTGCTGCAGCAACGAGATTATATCGATGTGATCATTCCCCGCGGCGGTGAAGGCTTGATTAACTTTGTGACTGACAACAGTAAAATCCCAGTGATCCAGCATTTTAAAGGTGTGTGTCATTTATACGTCGATAAAGATGCCGATCTGGATATTGCTATGGACTTACTGCTCAACGGTAAAACCCAGCGCACTGGCGTATGTAATGCCCTCGAAGCCCTATTAGTACACCAAGAAATTGCCTCGCAATTCCTGCCTAAAGTAGCCAAAGCGCTGGCCGAGCATAAGGTTAAAATCAATGCTTGTACTCAAGCCGGTGGTTATTTTGAAAACTGTACTTACATGGAAGAAGACGATTTCGGCCAAGAGTATTTAGATCTCGAAATTGCCATTCGCCAAGTCGATCACTTTGACCATGCTATCCAACATATTGCCCGTTTTGGTAGCCAGCACACCGAAGTAATTTGCACCGGAAACGAAGTTACAGCCGCACGCTTCCAACGTGCAGTCGATGCTTCTGTGGTAATGGTCAATGCATCTTCGCGCTTCTCCGACGGCAGCGAACTTGGCCTTGGAGCAGAAATCGGCATCGCGACATCTAAGCTACATGCCTATGGCCCAATGGGACTCGAATCCTTGACCGCTGAGAAGTATTTAGTCTCAGGCACAGGCCAAGTGCGGGCGTAAACCTAAGGTGTAAATCATACTTTTAGGCTTAACAAGTCCGTTGGATTTCGATTCAATTGTAAAGATTAAAGGCCACAGTCAGTAACGACTGTGGCCTTTTTGTTGGCTAAATTGACTCGAACCACAACAGCCTGAGTTCCCAGTCAATGCCCTGAAACCGAGTTATAGTAAGGCATGCGCTAAAAGTGCAGATCCCACTGCGACGGCTTATCACAGCTCGCTGACAAGCTATTCGCCAATAAGTTACAACCCCGCTTAAACAATTTACACATTGAGCATATTGCATTTATTTTCAACAAACCTATCATGCGATCGATTCTCATTTGCACCTAAGCACTTTATTTGCACTCAGGATCACCAATCATTATTTAATCTGAAATCGCCTGAAAGGATTGAAATACCATGCCTCCCCTATCTGTTTTAACGTCTTGGCGCTCGCCATTGATCCCTGTACTTCTCAGCACACTTACTCTGACGGTTCAAGCCAATACTGACCCTAAGCAAGATGAGAAAAAAGATACAGAACAGATAGAAAGATTGAACGTGGTAGGAACCTACACCCGCGCGGCAATGAATAGCGCCACGGGTTTGTCTATGTCACTCAAAGAAACCCCACAAAGCGTCACTTTGATTACCGAAGAGATGATCAGCGACAAAGGTTTAGTCACTATGGAGTCAGTGTTAAATCACACTCCTGGCGTCACTATGGTGGGAGATGCCTCTGAAAATAGTCAGATATTCGTGCGCGGCTATGCACTCGACAGCGGGGTGCAAATTGACGGCTTAATCACAACCTCTTCATCCCATGTTTACAGCGGCTCAATTGATCAAGGTTTAGACCCTGTGATTGCCGAACGGGTTGAAGTATTAAAAGGTGCGGCTGGGATCTTAAGTGGTTTAGGTGAACCTTCTGCCACGGTTAATTTTATTCGTAAACGCCCAACGGATGACACCCGTGCCACGGCAAGTGCAAGTTATGGCTCATGGAATACCTATAGACTTGAGGCCGATGTTTCTGGCTGGCTAACGGATTCGGGCAATGTGAAAGGTCGATTCGTGAGTGCGGTGAAGAAAGGCGATTCTTTTATCGATCGCTATCAGCGCGATACCACAGTGCTCTATGGCGTAGTTGAAACGAGTCTCGGCACAGATACTAGCTTGTCACTGTTTGCGGACTATCAAAAATCACAAACCGACGGCGTGTATAACTGGAACTCTAATCCCGCATTTTATACCGATGGCACAGCTGTCGATTTTGGCCGCAACTACTCTAGCTCACAGGACTGGACCCATTGGGACGTGACCCAAAAGAGTCTCATGGCCGAATTTAAACATAGATTCGATAACGACTGGTCACTCGTCAGTGCCTATCGTATCGCTAACGCCACCATAGACGCATTGGCCTTTTACCCAGGCGATTATATCGTCAAATCAACCGGCGAATTTGTTGGCCCTTGGGGCGATACTTATGCCGCCCAACATGATCGCGAATCCGATACCAACAGTTTCAACCTGTATGCAACGGGTAACTTCGACTTACTCGGCCGTGAACATAGCGCTGTGATCGGTTTTAACTACGGTGACAACGAGTTCGATAACATCAACACTGAATCTGGACGCCAACGTCGCTATAACGTCGCGGATCAGGGCAATTACCCCAAGCCTAATATTCCTAATTCACCCACCAATGGCCAAACCAATGAGCAAAGCCAATCGGGTGTTTACGGCACAGTCCGTGTCAATCTGTTGGATTCACTGAAATTAATGGTCGGTGGACGCGTAAGTAACTGGTCCTATGAAAAGCATGATCTCGTGGGTAACAGCACAGATGCGACCATGGAAAAAACCGGTATTTTCATCCCCTACTACGGCCTAGTCTACGATGTGACCGAGCAGATCGCTGTCTACGCTAGCCGTACTGAAATCTTCAAACCTGGCACCTATTTTGGTGAAGATGGCCAACTGCTCGAACCTGCAGAAGGCACAAACGTCGAAGGCGGCGTCAAGGTCGCGCTGTTCGATGACACGCTAAACATGTCAGCCGCCATCTACGAAACCAATAAAGACAACGAACCCGAGTATGCAGGTAAAGGTCAGCTACCTTCCGGTGACTCTATCTACGAAAGTGTGGATGGGATTACCACCAAAGGCTATGAGTTAGAAATTGCCGGACGTCTTACCGACTTATGGGATATCAGCGGCGGTTATACCCACAACAATGCAGAAGATAAAGATGGCCTACGTCGTCAAACTTATCTGCCCGAAGATATCTTCAAACTCACCACTAAATATAACTTTGAAGACATTCTTCCGGGCATTACTGCAGGTGCGAGCTGGCGCTGGCAGAGCAGCACCTTCTATCAAGGCACTATTTGGGGTGTCGATGGCGCGCCGAATGTGGCTTACCGCCAAACACAATCCGCCTACTCACTCGTTGACTTAATGTTTGGCTACCAAATCACACCTTCTATTTCTATGCAATTGAACATTAACAATATTTTCGACAAGAACTACAACCGTTCACTCTGGGGTTACGCCGACTTTGGCGAGCCACGTAATGCCACACTGTCACTACGTTGGACGCTCTAAAACATAGCCCTAACCCGAAATAACATTAAGGATGATCAAATGAAACAAGCACTTGTAATACTCACTTTACTCGGCGGTATCGCTTTTTCGGCTCAAGCACATGAAGTATGGCTTGAGCGTAATACCGATGGTTCGGTTAAAGTGCAATTTGGCGAACCGGGTTCAGAGCAAGCTTCGGCAGAAGAGTTAGCATCGTTAAGCGCGGCGCGTATTTTCGCCGCCAATGCCAAGACGCCGTTAACCGCCACAGCACAAGCCGATCATCTACTGGTCAAAACCCAAGATAGCAAGAGTGACATCAGTTTCTATGCCGATACCGCGTGGCAACCATGGAAAACCGAGACCGGATTGCAGGCCGCAATACTCTATGCCCGCACGGGACAAGATCACACAAAAGCGCTGCAAGATTTTGAATTTACGCCAGTAAAGTCAGGCGTTCCCGAGTTTGTGCTTAGCTATAAAGGCGCACCACTGGTTAATCATCCAGTGCAAGTGTATCGCCCCGGTTTTTGGAGCAAGTCTTTTACCACCGATGCCCAAGGTAAATTCGCCCTCGATACCCCAGATGCGGGCCGCTACTTACTCGTCAGTAATCACACCACAGAAGGTAAACAAACACTCGCAGGCAACGAGGTTGATAGCGTTTTACACATCACCACCACGAGTTTTATCACTCAGTAATAATCTTATAGTGAGATGGAGTTAACGTGCGTTATTTAATGATAGGTTTATACATGCTGTGTTCTGCAGTCCACGCAAGCACAGCACCTGTAACAGTCGCCTTACCCCAAACAGGCAGTACCAATGAACTTTTGCCACTCAGTGGCTCCATTAAATCCGCACGGGTAGCCCGCTTATCTGCACGTACCGATGGCTTAGTTGCCAAAGTACTGGTCGATGCGGGCTCGCAAGTCCGCGCTGGCCAGCCTCTACTCGCACTCGATGACACCTTAGCCATACACCAATTAGCACAGCGTCAGGCCGATGTAATGGCCGCTAAGACCATGCTGGCAGAAAAGCAGCGACTCCTCACCGAAGCGCAAACACTCAGTTCTCAGCAATTATTCCCCGAAACTGAGCGCGCGATTCGCCAAGCGGCGTTAACCGAAGCCGAAGCTAATCTGCAGAGTTTAACGGCGGCATTAGCACACCAAAAAGAGGTGGTCGTCCGCCACCAACTTATCGCGCCGTTTGCGGGAGTGATTTCAAGCAAACAAACTGAAACTGGTGAATGGGTCAATGTCGGCACTGAAATCTTCACCTTAGTATCCCAAGAACAGCTCTGGCTCGATATTCAAGTGCCACAGGAAATGTTCCAAAACATAGCCACTGCAACTCAAGTCGATATTGCCGCAGATATGCTGCCTGAACAGCAGTTTATCGGCCATGTGAATGCACTCGTCCCCGTGAGCGACCACAATGCTCGCAGCTTCTTGGTGCGCTTAACCATTCCTGATGCGAGTGGACTTTTGATGCCCGGCACATCGGCCACCGCCACCTTCCACTTACAGCGGGCGCAACACAGTGTTGTCGTGCCGCAAGATGCGCTAGTCCGTCACCCGGACGGCCAGTTCAGTGTCTTTACCGTGCAAAACAACATAGCACAACGGCATATTGTTCAAGTGGGCCATACGAGCGCCATCGGGATTGAAATACTTAGCCCATTACCTAAAGACGCGCCCGTGGTGATCCGCGGTAACGAGAGCCTACAAGACCAACAGCCAGTCTCTGTACTCAACTCTGCAGTAAGAGGTTAGTGGGATGCTGAAGTTTGGAATTAAACATGGCACCTTACTGTCTGTCATCGTCTTGATATTTTGCGTATTGGGCACGGCTGTAGCACTGCGTATCCCAATCCAAATGATCCCCGACTTAGATGTGCGCACCATCAGTGTCGCCACAGGTTGGCCGGGAGCAACACCGCAAGACGTCGAGAAAGAAATTCTGCTTGAGCAGGAACGCTACCTGCGCACCCTGCCCAACTTACAACGCATGACCTCTTGGGCTGATACGGGTTCGGCATGGATCGAACTCGAATTCCCCCAAAGCACTGAGATAAGTGACGCGCTTATTCGTGTTAGCAATGCGCTCAGCCAAGTATCGTCTTATCCAGAAAACGTCGACCAACCACGGCTTTACAGCAGTTCATATTCAGACAACGCTTTCATGTATTTCCGCCTCGTGCCTGTCGCGGGGAACCCGCTGAATCTAGACATAGACATGATGCGCGATTTTGCTAACGACTTTATTCGCCCACAAATGGAACGCGTCAAAGGCGTTTCCTCCGTCACCATTCAAGGCGGCGCCGAACGGCAAATTCAAATACGGCTCGATCCCGCCAAACTCGCCCAACGCGGCATCAGCATTATGGATGTACGCCAAGCCATTAGAGATCGCAACAAGGACACCTCAGCTGGCGATATCGACAGTGGTAAAAAACGTTATTTACTGCGGGTGATTGGCCGTTTCGAGGATTTAAATCAACTTAAGCAACTGATTTTAAAACGCCAAGGTAATACTAATATTCTGCTGCAAGACGTGGCCGAGATAAAACTAGACCACGCCGAGATCCGTGAACTGTCCTTTGCCGAACAAGAACGCACCCTCAGCTTAGCGGTCAAACGGGATGTTGGTTCTAACGTTATCGCCATCAAAGATGTCATGATGCCAGTGGTAGCGCAGATTAATCAAAATCAACTCGCCCAGCACGCCATGCAGTTAGAGCTATTCAGTGATGATGTGCGCTATGTGCAAGATTCGGTTGAAAATGTGTGGGTCAATTTAGGTCTTGGAGCCTTACTGGCAACCTTGGTCATGTACCTCTTCTTGCGCTCGAATCGAGCCACCCTGATTGGTGTTATCGGTATTCCGCTATGTACCTTAGCCGCCTTCGTCGGGCTGCTGGTGTTTGATCGCACTATTAATGTCATTTCGCTGGCGGGTGTTGCCTTTGCCATAGGCATGACGGTCGATAACAGCATCGTGGTGCTCGAAAGTATTGAACAAGCCCGCAGACGCGGATTAGATCGTCTCGAAGCAGCCATCAGTGGCATTTACGATGTGTGGCCTGCGGTACTGGCCTCGACGCTCACCACAGTGCTAGTGTTTGTACCCATTCTATTTATCAAACAAGAAGCGGGGCAACTGTACTCGGATATCGCGATTGCCATCGCTTCATCCATTGTCGCTTCTATGTTGGTCGCAGTGTTCATCGTACCCGCCGCTATTGCACGTTTTGGCTTCGGTAAGATGCGCTCGGCAAGCACAGACCAAAGTGAGCCGCCCAAAGCATCACGCATATTGAGCTTAGTCAGCCAGCTTGTACTGTCGGCAAGACGCCGCGCCTTTGTGATTGTGCTGTCACTCGTCTCGACGATCGGGCTTGCGGCTTGGCTGATGCCTCCGGCCGAATATTTACCCGAAGGCGAAGAACCAAAAGCCTTTACTTCTATGGTCGCGCCGCCGGGTTACAACCTATCGGAAATGGCTAAAATTGCTGAAGAATTAACGACTCAGCTATCCGCGAGAGTCAATGCCGAGGCGGCATCCTTTGAACGTGGTGAGCAAAAGATCCCGCCGCTAAAATACTATACCCTCAGCGTGGGTGTCGGCAGTATTTGGGTGATGAGCGAGCCCGTTCGCAGCCAAGATATGGATGCCATGATGAGCTCACTCACCGCCTTGTTTGAGCAATATCCGGGCATGCGCGCCTATTCATCGCGGGGTTCCATTATTTCCAGCAACGATGGTGGAACCCGCGCTGTCGCCTTGGATATTTCTGGCCCAAATCAAGCCAGCCTCTATCGTGCTGCCGAAGCGGCGTATCAAGCGGCGGAAAAAGTATTTGCCGAACCACAGCTGTATTCAGACCCATCGACCTTGTCGCTAGATCAACCGCTGTGGCAGATTTCCCCTCGCTGGCAACGTCTTGTAGAACAAGATTTTAGCGGCAGCGAGTTTGGCTATGCAGTTTCGGCACTGAGCGATGGCGCCTATGTCGACGAGTTTTTCCTTAATGATAACAAGGTGGATATCTTTCTATTTAGCCTTGCGGGCAATCAACAGAGTCTGTCGCAATTGGCACTCGCGCCGATAGTCACACCTAAGGGTAATGTACTGCCACTGCAAGCCTTAGCCGACATTAGCGAGCAAATGGATAGCGACAGTTTACGCCGCGTCGATGGCCGCAGAACCGTGACCCTTTACATTATTCCGCCGCGTTCCATTGCGTTAGAAACCGCGGTGGCTAAGGTGCGGGAAGAATTAGTCCCCATCCTCTATCAACAGGGTGCGGTCGGCAAAGATGTCAGTTTGGATATTTCGGGCGCAGCTGATCAGCTCGAAGCGACGAAAGCGGCACTCTCCAGCAATTTTCTGGTCGCCGTGTTGATCATCTACTTGTTATTAGTCGCGATTTTTAATCACTGGGGTTATCCGTTATTTGTGCTGATCACTATCCCGCTCGGACTTGCGGGCGGTTTAGTCGGCTTACAAGCGCTTAATTCTATTGGCAGCTTATTTGCGTATCTTGGCGGCCAAGGTTGGCACCAACCCTTTGATATGATTACTATGCTTGGATTTCTAATCCTACTCGGCACAGTCGTTAACAACCCAATTTTGATCGTAGAACAGAGCCGTAAAAACCTGCAATCAGGTCAGTTTGGTGTCGTTGATGCCGTAAAATCTGCCGTCGCCAGTCGATTACGACCAATTCTAATGTCTACCGCGACGACCTTGTTTGGCTTATTGCCGTTGGTGTTATTCCCCGGTGCTGGCAGCGAACTCTACCGCGGCGTTGGCATAGTGGTATTGGCAGGCCTTATCGTGGCAACGCTACTCAGCTTAACCTTTTTACCCGCCCTGTTAATCTCTGTGCTATCCCGCACCCACAAGACAAATTCAGCAGAAGTGGCACACCATCATGACTGAAAAAACCAACATGACTCCGCCGTTAACACAAAGACTGATGCGCTGGAAAACGTCAGCCATCTGGAGCGATAGCCTGCACATAGGTAATCGCTGTCTCGCAGCAACCTTTGGTGGCTATTTGTTAAGTGCAGTCGCGACTATTTTGCTCGCGCAAATCCTGCCGTTATCTCAGGTTGATCGGGTGTTAACCGCCATGATGCTGTCATTTACAGTGTACACCTGCGCCGTGATTTGGGTGTTCAGCGTTAAATCAACATGGCGATACTGGCTGGATTTATTCGCGCTTAGCGGTCTGCTGTATTTAGCTTACCTCGCCGCTAAAGCGTTTGATGCTACAAGTGCTCAAGGGAGTGGATTATGAAAGACTCCTTTTTTCGTTCAATGACTTGGCTACACACTTGGGTTGGATTGCTCACCTGCTGGGTGTTGTTTCTGGTTTTTTTCGCCGGGACAGCGGCCTATTACCGTGCTGAAATCAACCTGTGGATGCAACCCGAAAACCACGGCAGCCAATATGATGCCAATGCGGATAATCAACAATTGATACTCAAGGGCCTCACGTCCTTGGCACAACAAGCGCCTGACGCTGAGTCATGGTGGATTTACTTACCCACACAACGGGTGCCATTACTGACCTATGCATGGAGCGATCCCGCCGCTGAAGGCCAGCGATTTGGTGATTATCATCAAGGCTTTATTAACCCTGCGACAGGTGAAGCCTTACCTAAAGCACGGGACAGCCGAGGGGGCGACTTTCTCTATCGACTACATTTCGACTTGTACTACATGAGTGTGCTCACGGCGCGTTGGATTGTCGGCTTTTGCACTATGTTCATGCTGGTCGCCATCATCAGCGGGATAGTGATCCACAAACGTATTTTTAAGGATTTCTTTAGTTTTCGCCCCGGAAAAGGCCCGCGCTCTTGGTTAGATGCCCATGTCGCCAGCTCAGTTCTCGCATTGCCTTTTCATCTTATGATCACTTACACCGGCCTAGTGACTTTGATGTTTATGTATATGCCATGGGGACTTAACACGCAATATGGTGATGAAACTCAAGCCTTTTATTCGCAATGGAAACCCATTTACCAAACTCCCGCCGCCACTGGCACGCCAGCCACTATGCTCGATAGTCAGAGTTTACTCAGTGCGATTCACAGTGTCGTGGGTGAGTCGCCACTTGAAGGCTTACAGTTTGATAATCTCAACGACAGCAATGCCAGCGTAACAGTCAAAATCGCCCCTGAGCACAGCTTAAATCAGCAAGCGCCTTGGTATCACTTGTCTACTGTGACAGGGGCTGTGTTGGTGTTGGCGCAGTCGGCTGTGACTTCGGGAGCAAATCAAACCCAAAGTGCCATGATAGCCCTGCACAGTGGTCGCTTTGCTGGCCAAGGCCTACGTTTACTGTATTTACTGGCGGGATTAACGGGCTGCGTGATGATCGCCAGCGGCGCGATTATGTGGGCCGATAAACTGGCACAAAAGCAGCTTAAAAAAGATAAGAATCATAGCGGGCTCACGCTAGTGAACATGTTGAATCTCGCCACCTTTGCTGGCCTGCCCATTGCGCTAGCCTGTTATTTTTATGCCAATCGACTCTTACCCGCCACCTTTGCAGATAGAGAGAACTGGGAAATCCATTGTTTCTTTATCAGTTGGGCGTTAGTCGCACTGCTCGCTTGTTTCAAACGAGATAAACAAACATGGCAACGACTTTTTTTACTCACAGCCTTGCTTTATGGCCTGCTACCCCTGCTCAATGCCATGACTTCGCAGTATCAGCTGATAAGCAATCTACAGCGCCAAGCCTATGTTCTCGCAGGATTTGATCTCATGATGCTCGCACTTGCAGCGCTGTTTTACATGGCAGCCAAACGCTTGCGTAGCCCTAAAAAAGTGCTGGCTACACGGGTAACCAAAGCGACGGCAAAATTAGGAGTTGAATCATGACAGCCACAGGCGAATTGTTAACCTGTTTTATCGCCATGGGACTGTTGGCCTTATCTTATTTTAGCCACCACCGCGCCGTGCGTAACCGCCCGTTAACCGATGCGCAGGCACGCGGATTTCGCACCGCTGGTACTGCAACGCTCGTCCTGTGCTATTGGCTTGCCAGTCGTCATTACGGCCCAGCGTACGCCAGCGTATTACTGCTCGGCTGGGTGTGTTTAAGTTCGATAATCCTAGTAATTTTACTCAGCTACAAACCACGCTGGTTACAGCCCATATTGCCCGCCAGCGCCGTAGTGTGTTTGCTCGGTTTGTTGTATTAATCTATGATTTTAAACACCAAATGGCGTCAATCAGGCTCAATACAGACAAGATTTAGGGAATTTTTACTACTGGAATTAATGCTGCTATCCGCTAACCATTAGCTAGATAATGGTTCTGATTGAAGCCAATCGCACCTTTAAATTCTAGACCGAACATATTAATAAGCGACGCTGAAATGATTAAGCACTCTCATTCCAGTGACTCGCCGTGAATATATCCCTATAGGCTCGACGGCGGCATCCATGCCGCCAACGGTCACTTACATGCGAGTGCTTAATCTCTTTAATTCCTGCATATTTTTGTAGCCCATTATTTCCAACTAAATCTCGTATTTTACGATAGGTAACTCGATACTATTACAAAGGAAATTTTCCGATGAAATAACCTTAAAAATAATTTAAACAACTGATTTATAGATTATTTTTAGATTCCGAATCCAGTGCTATAAAGGCTTCCCTAATAAAATTAGAGTGTATCTTCTTGCACTCCCTCTCGGCTTCACTGAGCGACGTATCAGGAATAAAGTTAACATTAAATTTTTTGAGTGTTACGAATACTCCATCTTGATAAGGATTACGTTTCAACTCACCATGAAAATACAACTGATATAGAAGTAACCAGTAATTGTCTTTCTGATAATCATCGCCTTCTAGAATTGGATTAATAAATTCTAAAATACGACTCTTATCCGTCAGCATAGAATAGAGGATAGTAATAGATACACAATCTCGACTCTTTAATATTTCATTAATTGCATCATCAGAAGGCATCTGCTGACTATTCCTTAGTATATGTAGAGGCCAAGCCATACCATCTGATCGAAGTTGTTTTGCATTCTCAATAATTATTTTGTTTAGTTGTTCAACATAAGCACAAAAACTTTCATTATCATTATCAACCAATTGAGATATAAAAGGAATTAATATAGGGTAATGCCACGACAAATTAATAACAAAAGAAGCAACATCAGGAGATGCCGAAATATCTATGTGAGGTGTGATTAATTGAATTGCGTATTTAAGAACACTACCATCAGGTGTAACCTTATTAACAACAATCGCCCTATTAATAAATGTAATAGCTTCAGTTGCACTAAATTTTTGATTTTGACCCTCTGGTTTACCAAACCTATTAGGCAATGCACCTTGCAGTTCTAAAACCCAGTCATCTTCACTTGTATTAGGTAACTTAATAACGTGAGTTTTATTTAAGTTTAGTGTCAATTTATACACAGCTAACTCTTGCCCCAACTCTAATATCACCTGCTGAGCCTGCTCATAACTCTCACAATAAAAAAGATAGTCATCTACATAGCGTTCAAAACTAAACCCTTTATCTGTTAGTTGTTGATCAACCTTCTGAAGAATTAACTCAACCATAAAACTAGATGTAGCTGGCCCGATAGGAATTCCCTGAGTTTCCCCCCTTTTACAGTTTCGTTGATGAAAATCTAATTGATTATACCAGCGGCTTTGATCAGTTGATGTTGCTTTTGCCTCCTTAACACCAATAGTTGCCCAAGCAATAGCATGCGTATAAATACTGTTAAAACAGTTGGCGATATCTGATTTAACACAAAATTTCTTTGAGAAGCTTTTTTTAATATATCTTCTTTTTTGAAGAATTGGCGCTTCGTAGTTCATAACCATAATGCGGCCATCTTGCCTTTGCTCTGGCTTTATTATGCTTTGATTACCATATTGAATTGACTTAATTCCATCCCAATTATCATGAATATGCTTTGCAAGAAAGGCATATGCTAGAGGATGAACAAGAGCCAAAGATCTAGGAACGTTATTATAGCGGGTCGCTTTGTACTCTACTAAATCATAACCACGTTTCCGTTTGGTAAAATTTCCTGCATCAGCAACAAGAGCCTCACACACTTCGGGGGTAAATTGTCTGGTATCAAGGCATGGTGGTAACTCACCAATTGTTTCCTTTTGGTTTGGGAAATAATTCCGCCTGGTTAACGCCTCATAAAGATTACGTTCTTCATTAATAGATAACTTACCATCAGTGCTTATTATCATTTAAGATCCTTAAATTTAATTCCATTCAAATTATTCTTAATAATTAATATTTTCTATAACTAGTACTTAATAGATCTATCTGTTAATTTAAAAAATGCGCCACCGAGATATAAGCCACATAAAAATCAGTTACTCAAAAGCAAGAAGAACAAATTACTTCTGATCTAAATTGACCTCTAATGCCGAATAATACAAGTCCCCTCGGAGTTGCCGCAGGGCGAATGGTAAATTCGCGTGAGTCTCGCCATGGATGGCGAGCTAGCTTTCGCAGGTGCATGGACGCATCCTTCGGAAGCGATAGCAAATTTGTCAATGGGCACAAGGGGCTTTCAACTCCGTTGGGGGCAGCAAGGGAGATCCAAGAGGGAATTGCTGTTGATCCCCTCTTGGTCGGGTGTGGGTTGAAGACCCACGACGTTAATCAAGCGCAGCTTGATAATAAAATCACAACAGTGATTAACCCAAACTTATTCCCCATCGCACTGTGACTTACCTGCTTGATAGCAACTGGGTTGGCGTGGGCATACGGCGCCGCGAGAGCAAATAAGGCGGGCGTCGTTTTTAATCCCGCGTTCTATCCAGTTGATATTGAGGATTTTTGCGACGCTCACCAGATCGCTTTTAATGTGCTTGGGAATAGTGACTGAACCGCCGCTGGCGACACAGGCATCTTTCAGGTCGTGGGCGATAGACAGGGCATCTTTACCCTGTGCTTCAATCGCTGGATTTAAATCTATGCCAGCACAGAGAACATGCGGGTTGCCAGCCGAGTCTTCGACTTTAATCGACTCACAGCAGTAAATACGTGGTTCGTTGCCGACGTTTAAAATCGAAATCTGTGCCGAAGTACCGACCGTCGGCTCACTGATCATCCTAAAGACGGCCCAATGCTGACAAGGGTCTTCCACTAGTCGCATATTGCCCCAAGGCAGTGGAATCCCGTTACCACGGTAAACGGCTTTGAGTTTGCCTGGTGCGTAAGCGTCGAAATAATGCCAATGGGGATAAGGAGATACCACTGTCATGCGCCGCATGGCGACTGAGGCTGACACTTGCAGTTGCTTGTGTACTTCAATCTCATAGCCGTGGCGGTCGAGTAATTGGCGATAAGGCACTTTAGGGCACAGCAGCGCACCGGCGAAGAAGCTCGATTCAAAATCGCGCCACGCATGCAAGATATCCTGCGCGTTCAAGGTATTGGACTGCATACCCGCCTCTTCATCCACTTCTAATTTGCGGCCTGAGATCATCACACTCTTGAGGCCGTCCTTGTTGTGCAACACGCAATGACCTATGTGCACGGCTAAATCATATTTGAGTCTGTTGGGGCGATTTTTGAGGATTTTATTTACATAAATCGTGCTCGGCGGCTCAATAAATGAGGTGACCAACTGACGCGAACTCACGCCCATTTCATCGATAACTTCCTGCGGCGTACTGTCTATCCACTTGATTTTTAATCCCATTTCCTTAGCGATATCCAGCATATCGTCCAAAGATAAGGGCATACGTTTGAGGCCGACTTCTTCAGCGGCACGTTCAAGATCGGGGAAATGATTTTGATGGTGTTCTTGATGGGCACGGATCAATAAATGGGCAAACTGCCGACCTGAGATCCCTGTCTGCGACAGCATCTCAGGTATCGCTATTTGTAAAATATCATTGGAAAACAAAAAGCTGGGTTCAAGTGCCATACCACTTATGCCACCACGTCGGCCCTTGTCTGGCGTAATGGCGTTTTCTTCGGGCACATCGTCTAAGAACCATTCGGCGTCTTTTTGAAAAACCGCGGCGATGACTGCCAGCATGCCGGCACTCGGCACACGCTTGCCACGTTCGATCATCGACAAATATGACACAGAAGGCGCACTTCCCGCGTCGACTCGAATGCATCGTGCCGACAAATCTTCCATAGTTAAATTATTACGTTTCCGTAGGTTACGTATTTTTGTGCCTAGGAAATGTGATTTTCTCATCAAGCTCTGATCATTGCGCATTTTGTAAAATTCACAGTGTAAAATTTTTATTGTGAAATTGTAGTCAAAAAAAGACTAGACTACAAATCAAGCAATCAAGGAAAGGCTAATGCGAACAAGCTAAGCCATTCCAGTACAAGAAATGCTTAACCACTCCCACTAAAAGTGGCTAAGCACTCAAAGCGGACAAACCAAATTGAAGACAAACTTTGATAAGCCAAAAGTTAAATCAAAACCCTGAATTTTTTTAAATTGAAAGAGTGAGAGGAACAAGCGATGAATATGTCAATTATCAAGAGCAACCAGATCCAACCGAATCTAAACAGCCTCATCGCAGAAGAAGTGCTAGCCGTGGCCCAAGTGAATGTCGCCGAGCACGAGAAGATCGCTAATGCGAAACAATTCCTCGACCGCCTCTTTCCACTTAACTCTGGTTCACACCAAGATGTGAGCAGCTATGTGGTTTACTACCAACACCTGTTGGCCTTTTTTGCCGACGGCAGCCACAGTGGTTTACGTCAGCCAAAACAGTTTGTGGCCTTTAACGGCACTAAAGATGCGCCTTGCGCCATAGTGTTACAGGACCTAGGTTGCCACGTTGAACTCAGTTTCGACCGCAGTGGCATGATAGGTGCGAGAGACGTTGCCAATCTGGAAGATATCCAAATCGGAACGTCATTAAACATGGTAGTCGGAACACCAGAGTCACGTTCTGCCGCATCGCGCCATTGGCTCAGCCTATTACATGCGGGTATGTCCAGCGCCAACGACACCCAAGATAAGTTGTTTACCGCAAAGGATGGCAGCGATTACAACTTGAAAAGTATCGTAAATTTATAATTTCACGTTTTGTAACCTCGCCATTTATTATCTAGCTAAGAAGATGAACTGAGCTCAGTTCATCTTCTTCGATTTACCCTCCTGCTTTGCCAAACCTTCTAAGAGTCAATAAAATTGATTAACTAGATAAGTTTAATTGATTTTATTGAGGATCATACACACAGCTATAATGCCCTCTTGCATCTGTCTCCATGATCAATCCAATTGATCGCCATTTTGTATCCGTCGCTTAATGTGAAGATCTGTGGTTGGAACGATAAACCGAATCGCTCGAGCCTAAGGCGTTATGAATTCTTCATCAACATCACAGCAAGATAATAAGACTCATCGCATTGTTTTCATCTGTGCGGGTTTGTTATGCCTCGCGCCTTTTATCTCATCGCCCATGGCGCTAGTGCTCGGTTTTACCTTAGCCAGCCTTGGTTGGGTGCCAGTGCAATGGAATATCGCCGCACTCACCAAAAAACTCCTGTCTTATTCGATCATTGGCTTAGGGTTTGGGATTAACTTAAACGCGGCGATCGAGGCGAGCACCCACAACTTCGGCCTGATTGTTGGCTCAATCTTTTTCACCCTCAGCTTAGGGTTTGTGCTCACCCGCGCCCTGAAATTTGATCATGTCACGGGACACTTAATCGCCTCTGGTACCGCTATTTGCGGTGGCAGTGCCATTGCCGCAGTCGCTCCGGCCATCAATGCGCGTAACGATCAAACCGCCACTGCATTAGCCTGCGTATTTGTGCTCAATTCAGTCGCGCTATTTTTATTCCCTGCACTCGGCCACTTGCTCAATATGAGCCAATACGATTTTGGCGTGTGGAGTGCCATCGCCATCCACGATACTTCATCGGTTGTTGGCGCGGCTTCAGCCTACGGCGATGAAGCCTTAAAAACCGCAACAACCATAAAACTCGCCCGTGCCCTGTGGATTATTCCGATAGCATTGGTCAGCGCTATGTTGTTTGGTGGCAATAAGCGCAAGCTTAACCTGCCGTATTTTATCGGTTTTTATTGTTTAGCCATTGCCGTGGCCCATTGGTTGCCACAATTCCACGCTGTTTATGACACCTTATTTATGGTGTCGAAACGGGCATTAGTCCTGTGTTTGTTTTTGATTGGTGCAGGAATTACAGTGCAGAAGATGCGGGCGAGTGGCCCCAAACCTTTGTTGCTTGGGGTGATGCTGTGGGCAGCGATTGGTATCACGTCTTTAGTGTATATTCTTTATTTTCAATAGCTAAGATTTAACTCAAAGCCAATCTACTCTGCTGTCGGCTTCATTCGCCAAGCCCAGTAGAGGACGCCAACAAAGGCGGAGAATTCGATAAGTGAGCGCACGAGTCCTGTGGTTTGCGTCGAAGCGACCAAGGCAATCAGGCAAAACACGATAATCAGCCAGTTTTTCAATTGCATCTTCCTGCAAACTTAGGGGATGCTCATTATTGTTTAGAACTAAAAACTCAGCAAATATCGATTTTCAATAACAAATAGCTATAACAGCTAAGCCAATCCTGCGTTGATTAAGCCGCCTTAGGGCTTGATGCCGCTTCATTCGCAGCAAGATCTTGATTATGTTCTTGAATAAAATCTTCCATAAACCAAGCACAAAAAGTATGGCGTCCATCGACTGCCGCTTTACCGTAAATGGTCGATGCCTGTTGTCTGACGGTTTTTTCTTTAGTCTGGCGCACTTCAGCAATTTCTTTAAAACTTAAACCCTTAAGCAGTAAAAATGCCACTTGCTGCTCACTCTTAGTAAAGCCCCAAGTCTCGAATTGCTGCGACACCGCTTGGCTATATTCTTGTCTGGCAGAGCGCATTTGCGTCGACATATTGTCGATTTTTTTATCCGCATGCTCCAACCGTTTAGCCAACGCTTTCACTTCGCGGGAGCGACGAATAAGGTCATAACTTAAGTACATGGCACCAATCACAGTGAGCACTAATAACATGGCTTCCTGGGCAATATGCCATTGGGGAATGCCCAATTGAATGTCGGAAGTGATGTCAAAAAGCTTAAAGCATATGATCAAGGCCAACAGACCAATAATGACAAGATCCTTCATCGAAAAACTCCTAAATAAAAGCAAAATCAACCCATTAATTTATGGGACATATGTACCATAGACGGTTTTATGATACATGTCCCCCACGACTTTCGCCCACCAATCCCTACACTAACAGCACACTTTATTACCATAGAATCGTCCTATGTCTGTCAGTACGTCTTGTATCAAGTTATGTCTGTTGGCGACCTTAGTCAGCAGCAGTTTCCTGTGCCACGCCGCGCATTCCGAGCTATCTCAAGCACTCACCACCAGCCAAGCAAGATTACATTCTCTATCTCAATCAGGCGGTCAGTTACCGCAATCACAAATAAGCTTAAGCAGTTCATCTTGGCTCAATGGCCTGCCGAGCATTAGCTTGAGTCACTTAGGTAGCCTAGATAATGGTAACAGCTACGAGCAGGAACTCTCACTCAATTTGCCAATAAAATCCCCTGCTTTGCACAGCAGCGATAAGCAAATTAAACAACTCACCCAAGGCATTCAGGTGCAACAAGCCGCGCTGCAAGGCCTGTATTTATCGGGATTATTGCGACAAAGCCTGTGGGAACATCGTCTTGCTGCAGTGAAACTGGCCCAATTAGATCGCAAGAGCCAATTACTCGACAAGCTTCATAGTCAGCAAAAGCAACTCACAGATGCGGGCGAACTGCCGATTGCCCACATACTCTTGTTAGAACGCGAACTGGTGGATATTGCACTGGAGCGGGTCGATCTTAATCAGCAACAGGCCGAGGCGCGTGCCCTCTATCAACAACTCACCGGACAAGAGCAAATACCGCAGAACATAGCCGAAACCGCGCGGCCACTTTCTGCCAACAACCAACCCAATGACATGCTCGCGCAGCATCCATTATGGCAACTATTGAGCCTGCAGAAGCAGCAACAGCTGTTGATCATCCAGAGTCAGCAAGCAGGGAATAACGATCCTTGGGCTGTCTCACTCACGGCCAAAAATACCGCCGATAATCAAGTCGATGATCAACAACTTGGCATCGCCGTTTCTGTACCACTGACCTTAGGTTCTGCCCTATCACAAACCGAATTATCCCAATGGCAACAAGCCAATACCGAGCACACGCTCAACCTCGACCGTACCTATATCGAGCTAAAAACTCAGCTTAAAAAGCTAGAGCAACAGCAACAAAACTTACTCGACAAACAAACATTGCTAACCCAAGCCTTACACCTTAGCCGCACCATCACTGAAGAGCTGGCCAAGGTCAAAGACCAAAACCAAGTTAGCTACGAAGTCTGGCTGCGCCGCTATATGGATGCGCTCGATACCGAATCCCGCTTAGCACTGAACCAAGTCGCGCAGCAACAACTGCACTCCCAACAACTGCAAGCCTTAGGAATCTCATTATGATGGCCAAGTACGGCGCATGCCTTTTCTGTTTATCCGCCAGTGTTGCCACTTTAGTGCAGGCTGAATCCTTAACGATAAGCTCCCTCGGTAATTTAGACCTGAGCTACGTACAACCACAGAAAGTCGCCAGTTATGAGGGCAGCCCGTTGCCCGCGCAGGTTGAAATCCTCCCCGGTAACGATTATTGGATCAGCACGCCGGAGAATATCCAGCAGATCAGCTTCCTCGTCGGCCAAGGCCAGCTCGTCACTAAAGGCCAAGCAATAGTTAAACTGACTGGGCCAGAAGTGTTCCACTACCTCACACAAGTCGAAGCTGCTGGCAGCTTATATCAACTGGCAAAGAGCCGTTATGAGCGCAATAAACCCTTATTAAACAATGGCAGTATCAGCGCCGAAAAATGGCGCGAGATCAGCCAAGACTACTTCAGCACTCACCTCGAATACGAGCACATGCAGCATTTTATGGAGATAGTCAAAAGCACAGATGCCACCACAGACTCCCTAGTGGTAGGCACGCCAGTGGCGGGGATCGTTAAACTCAACCAAGTAAAAGGGCCTTATATGGCGGGTTCGCAGCTATTCTCACTGGTGCACAGCGACAGCATTCGCGTCAAGGTCAGTGTGCCTATGAGTCAGTCGCACTCACTTTCGGCGGTGAATATCAATCAGTGCCATATAGCCATTGAGTCCGTGTCGGCCATCGCCGAAGGTGCCTTTGTGACCGCTTGGTCATCACCCTTGCCGCAGGAATGTAACTTACTGTTAGGACAACAAATCACTGTGATACCCGAGTATCAAAAGGCGGTGTATTTATTGCCTAAAAATAGCGTATTCAGTTGGGAGCAAGACAGCCAAGTCTTCACTAAAACCGCAGACACGCTCACCTCGATTACGATCGATATTCTCGGTTCAACCCCAGAGCAATATATCGTTGAAAGCGATCAAGATCTCAGCCAAATCCAAGTGTTATCCCAGTCAGTTGCTGCAGTCAAAGGCATAATGCTTGGCCTAGGAGGCGAATAAGATGTTGACCTCAGTCATCCGCTTTTCGCTTACGCAGCGCTTATTTGTGCTGATTGTGGCGCTGATCATCATGTTAGCGGGAGCGCGAGCCTGGTTTTCCATTCCCTTGGATGCCTTTCCCGATATTTCGCCCACCCAAGTGAAAATCATCCTCAAGGCGCCCGGCATGACGCCGGAGGAAATCGAAGCGCAAATTACCGTGCCGATTGAAACCGAACTGTTAGGTATTCCCCATCAATCGATTCTGCGCTCGACCACTAAATACGCCATCAGCGATATCACCCTCGATTTTGACGAAGGCACAGATATCTATTGGGCGCGCCAGCAGGTGAGCGAACGCATCGCCGCCGTGTGGGACAGTTTCCCTGAAGGTGTGACGGGCGGCGTAGCGCCAATGAGTACGCCGCTCAGCGAAATCTTTATGTTTTCACTCGAAAATCCCAATCTTTCGCTGATGGAAAGACGGCAGTTGCTCGAATGGGAAATCCGTCCGCTACTACGAACCGTTGCAGGTGTCGCCGATGTGAATATCCTCGGTGGCTATGCCAAAAGCTTTAGTGTGACACCCAAACCTGCGGCTATGGCGGCCGCGGGCGTAAGTTTTGCGGCGCTGCAACAGGCGATAGTTGAGAATAATCACAACGAAGGTGCGGGCAAGCTCACCATTGGTACAGATACCATCATAGTGCGTGCCGAAGGTCGCATCGATGACATCGACGAGCTCAAACAATTAGTGATCAAGGCCGATGATGCCAGAGTGTATCGACTGCAGGATTTAGCCGATATTCAAATTGGCCACTTAGCCCGCTATGGCGCAGTCACTAAAGACGGCAATGAAACCGCCGAAGCCTTGATCATCGCCCTGAAAGACGCCAATACCGCACAAGTAGTCAAAAACATTAAAGAAAAACTCGATCAAATCAGCCTAACCTTACCAGAAGGGAGCCAGATCAACACCTTTTACGACCGCGCGAATCTGATCAATACCGCGATTGAGACCATCTCCAATGCCTTATTCGAAGCCGTAGTGTTGGTGATCATCTTGCTGGCGCTATTTTTAGGCAACGTGCGCGCCGCATTGGTCGTATCACTCTCGCTGCCTCTTGCCGCGTTGATGACGTTTTTGATGATGGATTACTTCAATCTTTCTGCAAACTTAATGAGCCTAGGCGGACTGGTTATTGCCATCGGCATGTTAGTGGATTCATCTGTGGTCGTAGTCGAAAACATGGTGAATCTCATCGCTACTAAGCAGAGATTACCGCGGCTGCATTTGATTTTTCGCGCGACCAAGGACGTTGCCATTCCCGTGGTGTCGGGCACAGTGATCGTCATGATAGTGTTCTCGCCCTTACTGACCTTGAGCGGGCTTGAAGGCAAACTCTTCACCCCAGTTGCGGTCACTATCGTGTTTGCCATGCTGTCGGCGCTGGTGTTGTCGTTAACTGTCATTCCGGTTATCGCTTCTTATCTCGTCAACGAAAAAGCCGCCAAGGAACCTAAGGCGATTGAAAAGCTTAAACAGTTTTATCTGGTCAGCCTCAAGAGCACGTTTAGCCATCAAAAACGCTTTATGGTGATCGCCTTTAGCTTGCTTATCGTCAGCCTAGGGCTGTTCGGGTTAGTGGGAAAAACCTTTATGCCGACCTTAGATGAAGGCGACATTATCCTGCAGCTGGAGAAATCCCCGTCGATTTCACTCGAAGCTTCGATTGCCATCGACAAGCAAATTCAGCAAACCTTGCTGGCTAAAGTTCCTGAAATCAAACAAATGGTGGCGCGTACTGGCGCGGATGAAATCGGCTTAGATCCCATGGGGCTCAATGAAACCGATGTATTCTTAGAACTTCTGCCCCGCAGCGAATGGCGCTTTGCCAATAAAGAAGCGCTTATCGATGCGATCCGCACTGTGTTATTGGACTATCCCGGCGTTAATTTTAACTTCACTCAACCGATACAAATGCGCGTGTCCGAAATGCTCACTGGTAGTATTGGCGACGTGGCGATTAAGGTCTTTGGTAATGATATCGACACCTTAGGCCAGCTCACGAGCCAGATCCAACAGCTCGTTAATGCCACCAGCGGCAGCGTCGATGTGAAAATGGCGATGATCGAAGGCAGTCCTTTTATCAACCTCACCTTAGATAACGAGCTCGCCCGTGGCTTTGGCATGAGCACCATGGAGTTTGCTCGCTACCTGAAAAGCCAACTCGAAGGCGTGATAGTGACCGAAGTGCTGCAAGGTAAGAAGCGCACACCCGTACTGATGGCTAATAATCAGAGCCACTTAAGCAGCATTAATGAGCTTAAAAATCAGTTACTGGTGATGCCAGATCACTCCTTAAAACGCCTGAGTGATGTCGCCACCTTAAGCTATAAGCAAGGCCCCATCCTTATCGAGCGTGAGCAAGGGAATCGCTTTTCAGTGATCACCACCAACGTGCAAGGTCGCGATATTGTGAGTTTTGTAGAAGAGCTCAGCGCTAAAATAGCAAAGGAAATCAAACTCCCGAGCGGTTATAGCGTAAGTTTTGGTGGTGAGTTTGAAAACCAACAACGGGCCACCAGCAATTTACTACTAGTGATCCCCATTGCTATCGCACTGATCACTTTGATTTTATTCACCACATTTGGCTCACTGGCCAAAGCGGGCTTAATCCTCGCCAACGTTCCCTTCGCTATGATGGGCGGCATAGTTAGCCTGTATTTATCGGGGGAATATTTGTCCGTGCCCGCCTCAGTTGGCTTTATCGCCCTACTTGGGGTTGCTGTGCTCAATGGCGTGGTGATGGTCAGCTATTACGAACAAACCAAGCACATGTTCAGTAATCTGCGCGAACGGGTAGAACAAGGTGCAGCGCGGCGTTTACGCCCCATTTTGATGACGGCGACAACGGCCATGTTTGGTCTTATGCCGCTAGTGTTTGCCTCAGGTCCTGGGGCTGAAATTCAAAAACCTTTAGCGATTGTGGTGATTGGCGGTCTGCTCACTTCAACCATAACCACACTGTATTTACTGCCAATTCTGTATTTTTGGCTGGAGAAACGTAAATGAGCACAGAACAACTGTTAGTACTGATCGCCCAAAATGATATTAAGGACGACATAGTCGATACCTTGATAGAGTTGGAGTTTCTATCGGGCTTTAGCCTAGGGAATATTTGTGGTTTTAGCCGTGAACACAGCCATTTTAATATCAAGGAACAAGTGGAAGGTTATCGGGAGTTCTGCAAATTCGAAATCATGCACCCCGCTACGCAACAAGCCGCGCTGCTCGCTGCTTTGGCGCTGGTCTGCAAACATAATCCCTGTCGCTATTGGATTATGCCCATCTATCAAAATGGCACTTTGTCCTAACTCGCTGAGCGGTTAAATCTCGGCATCCCGACCTTATCGCTAAGGTCGGGATGCCTTATAAAATAGCTACAAAATTGGCGTTGGACGCCGCACTAAAAAACCACTCAGGATCGATAAAATGCAGTAAGCGGTAAAGAAGTAAAAACCGTTTTCAAATTGCGCTTGGGTTTTTAACATTTCCCCCATGTCACCTGAGGCGTTCCCCGCCATAAAGGTGATGATCAGCGCTATCACAAACACATCGGCCATCGACCACTTGGCGAGTGCGTTGACGACGGCATTAATCCTCAGTTTCAGGCCAATCGAGCTAACACATTGCTGTGCCAACATTAAGCTCAACTTCAAGGCTGGCACTATCACACTGAATAACATGACTAATCCCGCGACGAGCCCATTCCCAGAGTGATAAAGTTCGGTTACCGTCCCCCAAATACTACGAGTCTTCTGCAACACTTGGACTTCACCTTTAAGGCTATTAAACCCAAGCAAGCCACTGACCATGCTTAACATACCGCGGGCACTTTCACGCCCAGAGTCCTCATCAAAGCTTTGGGCAACTTGCTCTATGCCTTGTTCCGCCAGCTTGGCCTTATCGATACTGCCGCTGATACTCAAAATAGGTTGAGTCACCCCAGGGATTAACAAAGCCAAGGATAAGAGAATGATAAAAATAGGAAATAGTGATTTCATAGCACTGTTCATAGCATTGCTCGACCAGAGAAATACTTTCAGTTTACGGTTTTTAGCGCAGGCTCTGCAATCATTCACACCAGCCATCGACTCAGATGACCGGCATTTAAGGTAGGATTTGAAGATTAATAGAAAGGAGTCGGATCGATATCTAATGTACTCGGTGACACACCGCGTTCAATATAAAGTTCAGATTTTAATAAATCCACCATAGCGACATCAGTGTAACGTTTTACTTTTAAAGAATAAAAACACTTTACGATTGGATGTAGCGCATCCCTATCTTTCGAGGCCCAAACAATACCAACACGACCATCCGACAATTCAACTAAGGAACCCACAGGGTAAACACCAATACAACGAATAAACTCATAGACCAATTCTTGATCCAAATGGAATGGCGTCAGACTGAGTAAAATTTTAAAGGCCGCGGCAGGGCTCATCGCCTCTTTATAACATCGCGTTGCTGTTAAAGCATCGAAGATATCAACGATACAACTCATACGGCCATGGCGGGGGATTTCATCACCCTTCAAACCCCTTGGATAACCTCTGCCATCTAACTTTTCGTGGTGCATTAAGCAGATATCTTTACTGATCTGCGACAATCCATTAGTTTCGTTCATAATTTCAAGCGCATACACTTGATGCAGCTTCATATGTTCAAACTCTTCTGGTGTCAATTTACCCGGCTTGTGCAGCACTTTATTGTCGACTTTAATCTTGCCAATATCGTGTAAAATCCCGCCGACCGCCATTTCCCGTAGCATGACGCGATCTAGCTTTAAGTATTTACCAAAGGTAACCAGTAGAAAGGCAACATTCACTGAATGTTCAAGTAGATAGGCATCTTTTGAACGGAGTGCAGACATACATTTAAGCGCATCAGCATCCAACATCACTGACTCTATCATGGTATCGGCTAACGCTTCGAAGGGGGCAACTTCGATGGCTTTACCTTCGAAGGTCTCAGATAAGACTTTACGAATGAGGTCTTTCGCCTCGGTAAGCATGACTTTAGCTTGAGCTTGTTGCTTATCGCGGCTAATGAGCGCTTTTTTATTGTCAGTTTGATTATCGTTAGTGATTTTTTTCTTTAACCCACAATGTTCAGCCGAACGATCAGCGTCTACCCAAACAAATTTAATACCACTTTTAGCTAACTTTAAAATCGCATCCTTGTGTTTAATTTGTCCTGCATTTGCAATAGCAAGTTGACCTTTATCATTTTTGTCTATGGCACTGACAAACATACCTAATGTCAATTGCGACACAGGTAATTTGATAAGTTCAACTGATTCTGCCGACTCACTCATATCTACAACCCCAAGGATGATGTGCCTGAATAAAATATCAACTTAACCATACGACATTAAAGCGACTTACGCTCAAATGTTCTGTTGTTATTTTTGATTATTATAGAACAGACGTGAGGGGCATTCTAAGACGAGGATTAGAAAATCACCATAGACTTTCTTGGTAAATAAAGGGTCCTAAACAAGATACGATGAAATCAGAGCTTAAGGCGTCGATTAGGCCCATTTCAATCTCTCATTATTTCAACAAATGCCTAAGGGCTAGGCATTCAAAACCAACGACCCTCACGCGCGAAAAGCTCACAACTACCCCACATAACGCTCAGCCATTTCAGTTGACTCTTCCACCAATAAACCATTACGTAAACTCAGTTGCCGTGACACTGCACTGTGTTCAATGCTTCTGTGAGTACTGAGCAAAATAGCGCAACCTTGGGAGCTTAACCGCTTTAGCAAGTACCACACTTTGCCGTAGTAATGCTTATCCATCCCCGCCAATGGATCGTCCAAAAGCAGCACCTTAGGGCGTAAACAGGCAAGTGACGCTAAGGCAATCAAGTGCTGTTGGCCGTAGGATAATTTGTGGGGCGACAGATGGGCTAAGCTAAATAAATCCAACTCGTCCAACATTTGCACCGCTCGCTCTTTGGGGAGTTCAAAGCGCCTAAGGCTAAACTGCATTTCGGCTAGCACGTTAGACTCAAATAATTGTCGACTCGGCCTTTGCATCAACAGTCCCAATTCAGCGCCATAAATCCCCAATTTAGGCCTTCGCCCTAGCACTTTAAGGGGAAGACGCTGCCTTAAACTGTGCACGCCCGCTATAGTTTTCAATAGACTCGTTTTACCAGAGCCGTTGTCGCCCACTAAGGTCACTATCTCCCCAGCTTGCAATTGGAATCCTTGTGGACACGCAAATAACATGGGACAAGCATCGAACCCAAAATCAAAGGCTTCGGCGCTGACCAAGACTTTGCCTAAATGCTCAAATTTAGCTTGATGTCGCCACGCAGGCGCTTCAATTTGTGGCGCATCGCTCACGGTATAGATGCCTTCGGACAACTTGCCAGCCTCTAACTGCCAATAATGCTGAATAATCTCGGCGAATGCCGAGGCGTTATGCTCAACTAATACTAGCGCCATACCATCTTGGATAAGATTACGAAGCACGACCAGCAGCTCACTCACACCGTGATCATCGAGTTGTGCCCAAGGTTCATCGAGCAGCAGTAAATGCGGCTCTGACACTAGTTGGGCGGCGATCATTAAGCGATATTTTTGACCGAGGGAAAGCGTGCTGACTTGGGTATCGAGGCGCAGATACAAGCCCACGCGCCGCAGTGCTAATTGCACTTTAGGTAGCATTTGCTCGGCGGGAATACCGAGGTTTTCTAAGGCGAAAGCCACCTCGGCACCAACGGTTTGCCTTAGTAGCTGAGTTTGTGGGTCTTGCATTACCAGACCCGTAACCAATTGAGGATAACGCCAGATATCACCTTCATGCGGGCGATTTAACACGCCCGCCAGTAGATTTAGCAGACTCGATTTTCCTGAGCCCGTAGGACCGCTCACGCAATGGCATTGGCCGGTACCAATCGCCAAGTTAATTTCCTGCAATACCGTCGGTAACTGGCTGCCATAGTTGAAGCTAACGCCTTCGAGATCTAAGAGTTTCATGCTATATCTGCCTATAAAGATCTAACGAACAGTCTATGACAAGGCTTCACCCTAGTCGTCTTTTCATTCCCACGGCGAGTCATACGTTAATAGACATCTAACTTGTCACGTAGAAAATTTAAGATGTGCAAGCTATTGTGGACCGCGATTATTCTGTCTCAACCGAAAAACGTTTAAAAACCAACCTAGATCGACTAATTACGACAAAGGGAAAGTACATTTAACGACTAAGAGACAAAATGTCCACCGAGGGTGACTTGCCCGACAAAAAGACCCACTCAAGTCACATTTTTTATCAGCGTAAAATGAGACTATGGCGAAAGTCACACGATAGGGCCTTACATCTTGACACACTCGACCGTGGCCTTTAATTTGAGCGAAAGATTCTTATTTACAGACTAAAATCACTACAGGTAAATGGCTTGTAAAAGAGGACATTAACCTGAGTCGAATTTACTGACGCTGACAGAGTGACCTTCAGCTTTCGCCTTCATCCGTTATCTTTGGAGTTCTATTTGCCCGTTCATGCCCTGTCTGAAGACCTTAAGTCTCTCATCGACAAACTCATTCAATTAAAGCAAGTTCCACCGACGGAACCGATAGTGCAGTTGTCACTAAATACTGTCGCTATGCCTTTAATTTCATGGCTGGCATCACAGACTCAATACCCAAGGATCTACTGGCATGGGCGCGACAGAATCGAAGAAGTCGCGGCGATAGGGGCGTGCAAAGACTTTAGATTTGAAACCGGAATCAATGATCAGCAACTGGCCATGGCCTACCAAGAGCAGCGAGCCTTATCGACGAATCAGAATATTCGCTACTATGGCGGTGTTGCCTTCGATCGCACTATAGAGTCTTGGCCTGAGTTCGGTAATAGCCGCTTTATCCTGCCGCGCATTGAATTTAGACGCAGTGGGAACAAATTTAGCCTATTAGTGAATCTTAATTTTGCTGATAATGATCACCATAGCGAGATAGATAAGGCCATCGGCGCTATCGAAGCCGTCATGCCTGCTAAGCCACTCTCGCCACCTAAAAAGATCGTTCCACTTGGGCGCAGTGACAAACCTGATTTTGAACGTTGGAAGACATTAGTCGAGCAAGTGGTGGATCCTAAGTCCAATCAAGATACCCCAAAAGTCGTGTTATCCCGCTTAACACAACTTGAAGTCAACGAACCTATCGATCCTTGGATGGTGCTGGCTTGCTGGCAGGGCCGTAATCCCAATAGTTTCCAGTTTGGCTTTCAATTTAGCCCAGATCGCACTTTTATCTCTTGCTCACCAGAACGTTTATTCCGCCGCCGTCAGCAAGAACTATTTACCGAGGCACTTGCTGGAACAACGGTACGCGGTCTCAATCAAGAAGAAGATGTTGCGCTGGCGAACGCTTTATTAGAAGACAACAAAAATAGCGTTGAAAACCAACTTGTTCGCAGTCACATAGTGAATATGCTCACGCCGCTGAGCAATTATGTTGGCGCCGATGAATTAGCGACTATTTTTAAACTGAACCATATTCAACATTTACACCGTGCAATTCGAGCCGAATTAAAGCCGGGCGTAAATGATTTTCAACTGTTGCAAGCCCTGCATCCTACTCCTGCAGTTGGCGGCTTGCCGCGGTATTCAGCGCTAAACTTTATTCGTCAACGTGAAGGTTATATTCGTGGTTGGTACGCCGGTGCCTGCGGCTATTTCAATAAATATGAGAGTGAGTTTTCGGTAGCGATCCGCAGTGCGCTGATCGAACCAGGTCGGATTAACCTATTTGCGGGGGCGGGAATTATTGCAGGTTCTGAGCCCGAAGCTGAGTGGCAAGAGCTTGAAAATAAACTCGCAACCATAATGTCGATTTTATTCGAAATGTAATAAGCCTAGTAAACATTAAGACTATTCAGCGCCGTCAGCCCTTCGTTTTTCAATCGTTTCAAGGTAAAGCCTGTCCTGTTCACCCGAATCGATTAAGCGCTTATGTGCAAGGTCAAAATGTTGTTTCAACATCTGGCCTTTCTCGGTGTTAGCGAAAACAAAATAGGTTTCGGCCTTGAGTACACCTTGAATAATCACAAAATTTTGTGGCGCCTTTAATTTAGGAACAAACGTAAGTAAATTAGGTTTGTAATCTAGCACGGCATCTATACGTCCAGCATTTAAGCTATTGAGCATAGTCAACATATCGCTACTTTCTTCGTAATACATAGGCACAGGTGTCAGCATATTGTATCTGTAGGCCAGCATGGCCTGAACCTTCTTGTGGGATAGGCTTTCAATACCGGTCCAGCCTGCTGCTGCCTCGGCAGTAACAGCCACATCGATAGAGTCCACTTCAACCATATTCTCTGTTAATAGCCCCTTTTTAATATCACCCTTGTAAACGCTGAGCGTGATATCGGTACGATTGTGCTCAACAAGATATAAACTGCGGGCAAAAGGCATAAACTGCACATTGAGTTGCCATTCTGGCTCAGGGAAAATCCGCTGAAGTAACTCGAAGTAGTAACCCGTTTTATCACGATTGGCAAATCCCTCCCAAGTTGACGTTGCGACATTGACCACTATCGGCTGAGCGGCGGAAACAGATACAGGTAACACAGCTAAAAATAAGCAAAAAGTAGCAAAAAATCGTCTCATGGCTATCCTCCTTCGACGTATTCAAAGTGTAGAAGAGTTTTCATTCTATGTGCACATTTAAACAGCAGACTTGCATCTTAAAACTCGACCACTATAATGGCGACCCGATTTCAGCACGCTGTCATCGGCAATAAAGTCGTAAACATAATAAATTGAATATTAGCGGGTTCCCTCACCCCGCCCTACACAACTAAAAAGGCCACATATGTTAATGTTAACCACAGCGCAGCTTCGCCGCGCTTTATTCCTATTAGTAGGATTCCACATACTGATTATTTGCGTCAGCAACTACTTAGTACAATTGCCATTTCAACTGTTTGGCTACCACACAACTTGGGGGGCATTCAGCTTTCCGTTCGTGTACTTAGCCACAGATCTCACTGTCCGTATTTTTGGCCAACAAGCCGCACGCAGCATCATACTCAAAGCTATGATTCCCGCTTTGATGATTTCCTACGTGATGGGAGTGATGTTCCATCAAGGCAGCTTTCAAGGTACTGATTCACTTGCACAGTGGAATACCTTTGTGTTCCGAATTGCCTTTGCCAGCTTCGCGGCTTATTTGATTGGTCAGTTGATGGATATTAAGGTTTTTGCCCGTATTCGAGCCAGTCGCTCTTGGTGGGTCGCCCCAGCCGCCTCAACCTTAGTCGGAAATCTGGTCGATACTTTAGTCTTTTTCAGTATCGCCTTTTACGCCTCTTCCGATAGCTTTATGGCAGCCAATTGGCCCGAAATCGCTACAGTCGATTACGGCTTTAAGCTAATCGTGAGCTTAGGCCTTTTCCTACCGGCATACGGTGTTTTGCTAAAAGTCTTACAGGACAAGATTTTGCGAGCCAATCCGCAAGAATCAATTTCCTGATTAACCCAACTGGCCAGACCTGTTATAATTTAACCAGTTAATAGCTCAGCCCTGCTCCTGTTAACGCGCGAGTGGGGCTTATTTTTTATGAGAGTAAACTATGTATTCTATTGAAATTAAAGCAGAGTCAAGTTTGACTCCCGAGTTAGCCGTTCAGCTTATCCAACTTAGCCAACAAATCCCAGAGCTCGATCACCCACTCACAAACGAAGTGTTGGACCAGCGCTTACAGGGCAAGACATGTTTGATCTTAGTCGCATATGTAGAAGGTGAATTGGCAGGGTTTAAACTGGGTTATGAGCAAGAAGAGGCTATATTTTATAGCTGGTTAGGTGGCGTTGCATCCGACTTTAGACGTTTAGGCTTAGCGCAGAGTCTACTCGAATATCAAGAAACTTGGGCACGCCGCCATGGCTATAATCATATTCAGGTGAAAACGATGAATCGTTTTCCTGCGATGCTTAATTTATTGATCAGTAATCAATATTTAATTACTGAACTAACAGCCGATCCTAAAAGCTTAGTCGATCATAAACTGTATCTGTGCAAGTCGATCTAAACCGTTAATGGATGAGGGCAAAACGATATTTGTAAAGATGTGCACTTTTTGCAATAAATAGCTTGCAAACACAATTGAGAATGATTATCGTTAACGTGCGTTCCAAAACTCATCTTTAACAACGATGACTGGTAATCGACGTTGTTATGGAGCTCCTGAGTTTGCAAGCACGACATTGCTCACACACACTCTTTGTGGCCGGACTCATCATCCGGCTTTTTTTTTGCCTAAAAATCAGTAATGCAAAGCCACATAATACAAAGCCAGCAATCGCTCGACATATTTTAATTCAAACTTAATCAGCCAAATACAACACACTGCCTATCTAACGGGATAAGACTAATCTGCAGACATATCGCTGTAGTTGCCCGCAAAGTGTAAGCCATCGTAGGGATTATTTTGCTGATCTTCCTTCGCTTCATGATACAAACCTATGGTAAATAAAGACCCTTTACCCAAAGTTGAACTCACTTCTATCGTGCCACCAATCCGCTTGATAATGCCGTAACTGAGCGAAAGACCTAAACCAGTGCCATCCTTACGTGTGGTATAAAAAGGGTCGAAAATCCGTCCAAGCTGCTCTGGCGCTATCCCTGAGCCTTCATCTTCCACTTCGATTTTGACGCCAATCGGCATATCCTGCTGCACCCAGTCATAGGTTCGCACCCAAATACGTCCTTTACCGTCCATCGCATGCGCCGCATTCACTACAAGATTAATCAAGACTTGCAACAACTGCGGACGATTAACCTGTACTGGACAACTGGCGTTTAACTCAGTGATCAACACGACTTCTTGTTTTTGAATCGAATGTCGCACCAACACCAACATTTCTTCGATAATAGGAGTCATCGGATGCATTTCTAGTGGTGCGTTGAATTCGCCTGGTCGGCTGTATTGCAACAGGCTACGGATGATAGTGCTGATCCGCCCAACCTGTTGAATGACTAGATCAATTTCTTCTTTCACTACTTCTGCATTATCGCCAAGCTCGTAGCGCAGTAATTCCATATTGCCGAGGATAACGGCCGTCGGATTATTGATTTCATGGGCGATACCTGCGGTCAATTCGCCAAGAGCTGTGAGCTTCTCGTTAGTGACGAGCTGTTGACGCGTTTCGTTTAGTAATGCCACGTTACGTTGCAGCTCTAAGGTTTTATCCTGCAGGCTACGAGTACGCTCTTCAACCTTCATTTCAAGCTGTTCTGCCGCCGCTTGAATTTGGGCATTTCGACGCTGTAGCAAGTCAAGCATACTGTCAAATTGCTCGGCTAAGTTCGATAACTCATTATCCCTATCTAATCCTAAGGCGCCGATACGAATATTGCGCCCCGACTGCACAGCTTGTACAACATGGTGAATACGTTCAATGGGCTGCAATAAACTATAAGCACCGCGATAAACCAGCAGGCCAGAGACCAACAGCACTAACATTAGAATCGTGCCTAGCTCTATGATATTGAGTAAATAATTATGGATAAATGGCGATTCAGAAAAGCCGGTATAGATCATACCGACACGTTGGCCGCGAACATCTTCCAAGGGGGCATAAGCGGAAATAAACCAATCGTTAAATACGAAAGCGCGATCGACCCACTGCTCGCCTTGAGTTAACACTTTGTCTTTCACTTCCTCCGACACTAAACTGCCAAGCGCGCGGCCCAGCGTCTCATTGCCTGTGGGATAAAAATGCAGCGGCACGTTGGTGGAAATACGGATGTTATCTAAGAAGATGGTCACAGTGCCGATGGAACGCTCGGGCAAGGTGCCTTTGTCGTATACCAGATCACGAATGTGGTCAACAATTCGAGTATCGCGATTAAACAAGATCCCACCATCGAGATACCAAGCCACTTTGCCTTCCATATCAGGGACGGGCAATAGGCTACGGCTCAATAAACCACGTTCTTCAACGGTTTTAACGGGGCTCTGCGCCCGCAAGGTTGCAACTATCGGAATGCTCGCAGTGATAGCCAATTCGGGATCGATACGTGCTAAACGCTCGGGCGGCAGCACCATCAAGCCGGAGTAAGGTAATAAACCGTCTAACTTAGGAAGGATTTGTCGTAAATCGGGGTCTGCGGCCGCTTCGGCAACACTAACTAAACGCAAATAATCGAGATTTAGCTGTTTTTTCTGTTCAAGAAGAAAAGCATCAATACTGGCTCGGTAGCTGACTTCGCCACTTAATTCTTTACCACTGAAAAGTGGCCTAAAGTCATTTTGAAAAGTCCAAGACGTCACCACACGTTCAAGTTGTTTTTCTTGGCGTACTTGCACTTGCTGCAAAGTGTTTTCGGCAACAGATAAGTCAGCTTTAACCTTCATAAACAGCTGCTTACCTGTATAACTGATGTTCCAGTAAATAGTGATAAACACTAAACTCACCAGTGTCAGTAGAATGGGCAGTAACGTCAGGATTAATATGCGATAGCGCACCTTGGCCTGCATTTGCTGCCAACTGACACCAAAAAAGTGAGTGAAGAATGACACTCTATGACTCCTGTTCGCCACTAAAATCAAACCACTCTTTATACTTGCGATCTAAGGTTTTGCGCGATACGCCTAAATCCCTCGCCGCGGCAGACTTATTGCCAGAATGTAAGTCCACAACACTGGTCACATGGTGTTTTTCCACGTCTTTCAATGGCCAATCCAATGGATAACCCGATGTGGATAAAGACTCACTCTTCAGCTGTTGCTTCCAATATTCCGCTGGCGGTTTGCCCAGCAAAATACAACGCTCAATCATGTTGCGCAGTTCACGAATGTTACCAGGCCACTCGTGTTGCTGTAGTTTCACCATATCTTCATGGCTCCATACGACTTCTCTTACCCCTAATTCAGCGGCAAGTTGGCGAGTGAAATGATGGGTTAACTCCACTACATCTTCGGGTCTATCACGTAATGGCGGGATTAAAATATCGAGCACATTCAGCCGATAATATAAGTCTCGACGGAAATTCCCTGCATCCACTTCATCAATCAGAGTACGGTTAGTGGCCGCGATCACTCGCACATCAATGTTAACTTCTTTCTCGCTGCCCACAGGACGAATCGCTTTTTGCTCTAATACTCGGAGTAAAGCCGTTTGCATTTTCAGTGGCATTTCGCCAATTTCATCGAGAAAAATCGTCCCGCCCGAGGCAAAACTGAATAAACCTTCACGATTGCCTTTCGCACCCGTAAAGGCACCGGCGGTATGGCCAAACAATTCACTTTCGAGCAGTTCAGGAGCGATAGAGCCACAGTTAACTGGGACAAAAGGTCCCTGACGTCCACTAAGCAAATGCAATTGCCGTGCGACTAATTCCTTACCCGTGCCCGACTCACCTTGGATCAAGACGACGGCATTGGTCGGCGCCACACGTTCGATGATATGTTTCACCGACTTCATGGCTTCACTGCTGCCAATAATGGTCGATGAATAACCGATTGAAACCTCACGACGCAGCATCAAGTTTTCACGTTTAAGCAAGCGACGTTCGATACAGCGATCGACCGCAGTCATCATTTGTTCGAGGTGGAAAGGTTTCATGATGAAGTCAGAAGCACCAGCGCGTAGCGCGGTAATCGCGACTTCCATGTCAGCATAGCCAGTCATAAAAATGATGTCCGAACGACGCCCCTGCTCATCCAACGCTTCATGCCATTCGATACCCGAACGACCAGGCAGACGAATGTCGACGATAAGCAAATCGAAATGGCAACGGCTACGCAGCTGCTCAGCATCTTCGATACTGCCCGCCGTTTCGACTAAGGCAAATTTCTTCGAGAGTGCCTTATTTAAAAAACTCCGCATTCCGGGTTCATCATCAACAATCAGTACCGATACTGCCGATGGAAGAGGCTTGAGGTTATTATCTATCTGGCTCATATTGTCTGCTTCTGGACATTTTGACTCATTTGCGACCAATTCTAGCACTGAAAATAGATGAATAGGTCACTATGAACCATCAGAAGTTTGTCCTGAGACAATTTGTCTGTAGAGTATTTGTTAAGCTTGGGATCAAGCTCACAAATTAGGTTAAGCTGTGAAGAAAATGACCGCATTCTCAGCTTGGCATCTAACTTGCTTTCAACCGAACGTATTACAATTTACGAGACCTTCCACTCAGTAGGCATTTGAGTTGGAATCCTATTTTCCGCCAAGGAGTACCCATGCTAAACATGAAATCTCATATGAAGTCATTACTGGGACTGGTTGTTGCAGCCAGTATGTTCACTGTTTTACCCGCTCACTCGACTGAAATTATCAAGTTAGCCACCACCACCAGCACAGAAAACTCAGGCCTATTGAAAGAACTGTTACCTAAGTTCGAAAGTGAATCAGGCTACAAGGTTCAAGTCATCGCCACAGGTACAGGTAAAGCCCTGAAACTAGGTGAGCAAGGTGACGTGGATTTAGTCATGACTCACGCACCTAGCGCCGAAGCTAAATTCGTAGCCGATGGTTTTGGTGTTGAGCCCCGTGGCATTATGGAAAATGATTTCGTAGTACTTGGCCCTAAAAACGACCCAGCAAAAATCCGTGACAGCAAAACAGCCGAAGAAGCTTTCGTTAAAATGGCAAAATCAGGCGTGCCTTTTATCTCTCGTGGTGACAATTCAGGCACTCACATCAAAGAGTTAGAAGTATGGAAAGCGGCAAATGTTACTCCTAACTTCAAAGGTTATACTTCAGTAGGTCAAGGCATGGGTAAAACCCTGCTGATGGCAAACGAAATGCAAGGTTACACTCTGTCTGACCGTGGTACTTTCGTGGCTTATAAAACTAAGCTCGATCTTGCCGTTGATTTCGATGGTGGCAAAACCTTAGCCAACCCATACCAAGTCATTCTCATCAACCCTGCTAAATACCCAGATCTGAACCACAAAGGCGCTAAAGCATTCAGCGACTGGTTGATCAGCAAAGAAGGTCAAAGCATGATCAACAGCTTCAAAGTTGAAGGCGAGCAATTGTTCAAGGCAACTTATAGCGAATGAACGACGGCTGGCTAGCACTATTACAGCAGGCGTTAAGCCTGCTGTTTTCTTTAGACCCTGACGTTTGGTCCATCATTTCGATCTCGTTTTCGGTTTCTTTCGCGGCACTGCTGATCACGCTTGTTCCTTCCATGGTGCTCGGCTTTGTATTGGCGTTTGCACCATTTCGTGGCAAATGGATAGTCACTAACTTAGTTCAAACTCTGCAATCAATCCCCACAGTGGTTATCGGTCTACTCGTGTATTTACTGCTAACACGCAACGGTCCTATGGGCGATCTAAAATGGTTATTTACCCAAGAAGGCATGATTCTCGGGCAAATGTTCATCTGTGCCCCCGTGCTAATTGCAATGAGCCAAGCCGCATTCACTAGCGTTGATCGCAGAGCTTGGGAAACCTCACGCACCTTAGGTGCCTCTTGGTGCAGCGCAGTGTGGACAGTATGCCGAGAACTGCGCATGCCCTTACTGCTGGCGATTGTCGCGGCGTTTAGTCGCATTCTGACCGAAGTCGGCTGCTCTATGATGGTCGGCGGTAATATTTTAAACGTGACCCGTAATATTCCTACCGCAATCGCACTTGAAACCAGCAAAGGTGACTTCGCCCAAGCTATCGCCCTCGGGCTAGTGCTGCTAATCTTGGCCTTGATCCTCAACTTTGCCTTAGGTAGTTTACGCGGCAAAGCCATGCCAAGGAGCCATTAAGCAATGACTAAGGTCAAACTGATCGCCCGTGACGTAGAAATGTCCTTTGGCGCGCGCCTGTTATTCAAAGCCGACGTATTATCGCTCTGCCAAGGAGATGTGATTTATCTGCAAGGCGACAATGGCACAGGCAAATCAACCTTGATGAAAATTCTGGCGGGCTTAATGCCACCAACCAAAGGCCATATTGAGGCTGTCGGTTTTGCCAAAAATGCTTGGTGGCGACGCAATCCATTGTTAGGTAAGGCCGTTTATCTGCACCAACATCCTTATTTGTTCGACGGCACAGTAGAATATAATCTCACCTATGGGCTGAATTTCAGCTCAGAAACAAAAGCCAAGGCTAAACAGCGGATTACTCAAGCAATTGAGATGGCGCAGCTAGGGTCGCTGCTGCACGAAAGGGCCAGTAATCTCTCTGGTGGCGAAAGACAGCGCCTCGCGATTGCGCGCGCTTGGATCCTACAACCTAAACTATTAATGCTCGATGAACCCACCTCCAATATGGACAAGGATTCCCAAGAGCTAGTATTAAAAATGATCCAACAACTCAAACACGAAGGCACAGGAATGTTACTGAGTAGCCATCAGAATTGCGCGCTAACCGCCATCTGCGAACAACAGTGGCACATAGAAGGTGAGCGCGTGATGACCTCTTATCAACAGCCTGAATCTTTGCCAGCACAGGAGCCTTTGTATGTCATCGCAAATTGATGCCGTTATTCTCGCCGGTGGTATGGCCCGTCGCATGGGTGGCGACGATAAAGGTCTCGTCGAATTAAACGGCGAAGCCATGATTAAGCACACAATAGATAGAATAAAACCTCAGGTTAAGGAGATCCTGATCAACGCAAATCGTAACCAAACACGTTATGCTGAGTTCGGTTTTAAGGTGATAAGTGACGAGCATAGTGGTTTCCTCGGACCTTTAGCGGGTATGATCACCGCTATGGGCCAAACAGATGCGGACTACTTGTTGGTAGTGCCCTGCGACTGTCCACTCCTGCCACTCGACCTTGTTCCGCGTATGTTGGCAGCAATTGAAGCAGAAAAGGCCGAGATTGCTGTCGCCAGTGACGGTGAGTATGAACAACCCGTTGTTTTACTCTTAAAACCTAGCTTACGTGACTCGATGAAAGCGTTTCTTGAGGCGGGTGAGCGTAAAGTGGACTTTTGGTATATCAAACATCACTTCGTCGTAGCGTCATTCGCCGACCAGCCCAATGCTTTTGTGAATGTAAATACGCCAGAACAAAAACAACGACTAGCGATAGAAATCACCCAATAGCTAAAAAGGCTCCAATAACCCAAATTAGAGGTGCAAATGAGTAACCCCTTCGTCAATCCGCTCGCTATTCCCGTTCTCGGATTTTGTGCCTACAGTGGCACGGGGAAAACCACCTTACTCAAGCAATTGATCCCCGAATTAAATCAACGTGGCCTGCGCTTAGCCGTAATCAAACATGCCCACCATAATTTCGACGTAGATATTCCCGGCAAAGACAGTTACGAAATGCGCAAGGCTGGCGCGCGACAAATGCTGGTCGCCTCCCATGTACGCTGGGCGCTGATGACAGAAGATGCGCGCGATGGCGATCCTGAGTTAGTCCATTTACTCAAGCAAATCGAAGCCGACAAAGTCGATATTGTCCTCGTCGAAGGCTTTAAAAAGCTCGCATTACCTAAAATTGAATTGCACCGCGCCGCCCACGGCAAACCTTTTATCTACACCCAAGATGAGAATATCCTCGCCATCGCCTGTTGCGACGATACTCAATTGCCCAGCGACGCACTCCCGAGTGAGCTGCGCCGACTCGATCTCAACAATGTCTGCCAGATTGCCGATTTTGTGATGGAGTACGCCCAAAACTGGGAAGCGCCACTCCAATACCCCATTTCGGCCGTGGATGCCTGCGCCATAGGCGACAATAAAAACCTCAGCGTCAGCCAAGGTTTAGCGCAAATTTTATCCCATGTTTCACCCGTGGCAGAGATTGAAGACATCGAGTTAGACGCCTTAGATAACCGCGTACTGGCCAGCGACAGCATTTCTCCCGTCGACGTGCCACAACAAACTAATTCGGCGATGGATGGCTACGCCTTTGTCTATCAAGACCCAATGCCTACCACCTTAAAATTGGTGGGAGAGGTTCTTGCCGGTCATCAATATTCGGGCACGCTTAAAGTCGGCGAAACCGTGCGTATCATGACGGGCGCAACAGTGCCCGCGGGTGCCGATACAGTGCAGCCCCGAGAGCTTGCCAAGGAAGTCGATGGCATTGTTAGCTTTGAAGGCCGCATTCTTTCTGGCCAACACGTTCGCCTCGCTGGAGAAGATATTGCTCAAGGCCAAGTCGCACTCGCAAAAGCCACTCGCCTAAGCGCCGCCGAACAAGGTTTACTGGCCTCACTCGGGCTCAATCACGTGAGTGTATATCGCCGCCCAACTGTTGCAGTATTCTCCACCGGCGATGAAGTGAGCCAGCCTGGCGAAGTACTCAAAGCTAACTGCATTTATGACTCAAACCGCTTTACCATCAAAGCGATGGCAAAACGTCTCGGTTGTGACGTTATCGATTTAGGCATTATCGAAGATTCCGAAGCCGCCCTTGAAGCAACTCTCGCTAAAGCCGCCGACCTTGCCGATGTCGTCATTAGCTCGGGTGGTGTATCTGTCGGCGATGCGGACTACATTAAAACCGTGCTTGCACGCCTCGGAAAAATTGATTTCTGGCGGATTAGCATGCGTCCGGGTCGGCCACTCGCCTTTGGTAAAGTGAATGACAGCTTATTCTTCGGGCTACCTGGCAACCCAGTCGCAGTCATGGTGTCTTTCCTGCAATTTGTGCAGCCCGCTTTACGAAAATTAGCAGGTGAAGTGAACTGGCAAGCGCAGCTATTCCCTGCAATAAGTGATGAAACTCTACGAAGCCGCCAAGGCCGCACCGAATTTATTCGCGGGATTTATCAGCTTGGTAAAGATGGACGCCTACACGTTAGTAGCACGGGCAACCAAGGTTCTGGGATGTTAAGTTCAATGGTTAAAGGGAATTGCCTCATCATCATAGGGGATGATGCAGAAGCCGTGAATGCAGGTGAAACTGTATTTATTCAACCCTTTGCGGATCTGCTTTAGGATCCAGTGAGTTTTTATGAGTCTAATTGTGGATTCCTTTGGCCGTAAGGTCGAATATTTACGGCTCTCGGTCACCGACCGCTGCGACTTTCGCTGTGTTTATTGCATGACGGAAGATCCCTGTTTTCTGCCAAAGGACCACGTACTCCACCTCGAAGAATTAGCTTGGATTGCCCAAGCCTTTACCGAGCTTGGTGTGACTAAAATTCGCCTGACCGGCGGTGAGCCCTTAGTTCGCACCGATTGCGATCAGCTAGTGGGTCTGCTTGGCAAACTGCCTGGGCTGACGGATTTATCCATGACCACCAATGGTTCAAGGCTGACAAAATTCGCTAAACCCATGTTTGATGCAGGATTAAAGCGCCTCAATATCAGCCTAGATACCTTAAACCCCACACTGTTTACTCAGCTAACGCGTAACGGCAAATTAGACAGAGTCATCGATGGTATTGATGCGGCTATTGCGGCGGGATTTGAACGTATTAAGATTAATGCGGTGATTTTAAAACAGCAGAACGATAATGAAGTTATTGATTTAGTTGATTTCTGCCGTGGCCGTAACTTAGACATCGCCTTTATCGAAGAAATGCCACTTGGCGAAATGGATGAGCGGAAACGCGCCCGTCATTGCAGCAGCGATGAAGTAAAAGCCATCATCAATAGTCACTATCCGCTACAGCTTTCCAACAAACGTACCGGCGGCCCAGCACGTTATTACACTATGGCCGACAGCCCAATCCATATCGGCTTTATCTCGCCCCACAGCCACAACTTCTGCCACGAATGTAATCGCGTGCGCGTCACAGTCGAAGGCCAATTACTGCTGTGTTTAGGCAATGAACATGCCGTTGATCTCAAAAGCATAGTCCGGGAATTTCCGGCTGATATTGAAAGATTAAAAGTCGCTATTCTCGCGGGAATTAATCTCAAGCCTAAGCAGCACGACTTTGGCAATAATCAGGTACAAATCCTACGCTTTATGAACGCCACTGGCGGTTAAGCATCACCACTCCATCGCTTAAGGGCTAGCATCTCAATTTGGCCGTGATAAACTCGAAGCATCACCCCATACTTAGCGCTACACATTTCTATGGCATTAACTCGTAAGCAATGGAATAACATCATCATAGTCGCCTGCGCCTTTATGGTCGCCGTGCTGACTTTTATGGATAACAAAACCAATAATGTTCCGAGTGATGCTCAGCTGCTATTTGACGATAATGCGCCGCTTTCACAGCTGCAACTCGATGGGTTATGGCTGCACAAGCAAGCATCACAATGGGAGTGCGACACTAAAGTCCTCAACTGTGATGAATGGGCAAAGGCGTGGCAAACCATACGGGTATCCCCCTTAACCGCCGCGCCAGAAACCACAGATAATCCGCAAGAATTAGTTATACAGATTGCAGATATCCGCGATGCTCAACTGTGGATCTATTTTCCCAATGAAGGCGCCTTAAAGTCTCCCGCAGGCAATTGGTATTTAGTGCCTCCGAGTTTACGAGCTAAACTGCAACCGATCCTCGATGCGAAACCCGCAGCTTAATGCCGCCCCATTTTACTTAAGATAAGAAAGAATCCATGCCGGAATTACCAGAAGTTGAAGTCACCCGTCAGGGTATTGCCCCTTTCCTTGTCGAGCAAACCGTAGTTGATCTTGTGATCCGCAATGGCTCGTTGCGCTGGCCAGTGCCTGACATAGCCAAACAGATTATCGGCCAAGTCATACGCCAAGTGCGACGCCGTGCTAAGTATCTATTAATCGACACCGACGCGGGCACCAGCATAGTGCATTTAGGCATGTCGGGCAGTTTACGGATTTTGCCCCACGACACGCCAGTGGAAAAGCATGACCATATCGACTTAGTGCTCGCCAACGGCCGTATTTTACGTTTTAACGATCCGAGACGATTCGGTGCTTGGCTATGGTGTGAACTCCCAGAAGAAGCGCATCCATTACTCGCCAAATTAGGGCCAGAACCACTGACCCATGCCTTTAATGTCGCACAATTAGCGGCAGCTTTAGCGGGCAAGAAAAAAGCGATCAAGCTCTGCCTGATGGATAATCATATCGTGGTGGGAGTGGGCAACATTTACGCCAATGAAGCCCTGTTTGCGGCGGGCATTCACCCAGAGGCCGAAGCAGGTAAAATCGATATCGAGCGTTTGACCGTTTTAGTTGCAGAAGTGAAGCAAATCTTAGCCCACGCCATTAAACAGGGTGGCACCACGCTGAAAGACTTCACCAATGCCGATGGCAAGCCGGGCTACTTCGCCCAAAAACTGCATGTCTACGGTCGCGGCGGTGAAACCTGCACAAGCTGCGGTAACTTGCTGAGTGAAATCCGTTTAGGCCAACGCACCACAGTATTTTGTGGCATTTGCCAAACACGCTAATATTACGTTATTTATAAGCCAAAATGCCAAGCAAGTGCTTGGCATTTTTCGTTATTTAATCAATTACAGCTGTCAAAAACGATACTCAAAACTGCTAAATAGCGTGGCATTGGTATCATTTTCTTGAACTTCAAACTCCGATCTCGATACTGTTCCACCTAAGCTCCACATGCCTTTCCACACTGGCATACGGTAAGAAAGCTCCAGCATCAATAAATCTTCTTTTGGCGGTTGTGGTGCCCAAGTGTTCGCTACATTGGAGCCATCTTTATTCAGCTTCGCATAACGCAGCAACGAGGTAAAACCACGGCTGTTATTAAACTGGCCAACTAATCCAACCACAAACACTTGTGCATCACTATCATAGGTAGAACCCAAAGCACGACCATAGTAGCGAGCACCACTCAGATAGACAGGATCCTCATAGAAACAATTGGCACTATCACCATCGCATTTTACATAGGTGTCCGAATATTCCATAAACAACTTAAACTGCTTACCCGATGTGCCAAAATGGGTATCAATACCCCAAAGTGAGCCGCAGTCACTACCATTTTCACAACTATGTTCGAGATATAATCCAACGGGGATATCCTGCAAAGTATCGGCATAACGCATATCGATACTTTGAGTTCTATGGCCTGCATCGCGGCGCTCATTCGGCGCACATTCATTTGTACCATCGATACAAACAGCATTACTCGCAACCGAATCCCACCAAGAGTCAAAGTTACAATCTTGGCCCTCACCACAAAATAAAGTCGACCAAGACAATCCCACTTCTAACTGTTTAATCGGTCTTGCACTTAAGCGCATATCCCACTCCGCCGTCTTAGGCACAGCACGATCCACTTCAGTTAAGCTAAATCCGGTTTTAAAGGTCCAAGGGCCAATCCAAGATAACCAAGGTGTTTCAAAAGCCGCAGCATTGTTACGGCTCAAGGTTAACGATGACATAGGGCGGGCGTTATTAGAACGATGTAGAGCCGAGTCAAACCCCGGTCCCCACCACTGCTCAACCGCGCCTAAGGTTGCGATCCAATTGCCAAAAATGATGGCAAAATAAGACTCATCAAGGCGGAAATTTTTATTATCTTGCGGATCATAAGTTTCTGCCACTGTCGCCTTATAAGCAACACGCGATCCTAAATACTCATAGGAGCCCAGCACTTCACCTTTCTCGCGATAGTCAGAACCATAATGTTGAAAGCGAGCAGGATCAGATGCTGCCGATACTTTTACCCGTGCATTACCACGATTATCGACAGCATTTTGATAATAAAAATTAACCCGTGCAAAGGCTTGTACTAAAGAGGGAGAAAGCAGCTCAGGCTCAATTTTCGCTAAATCACCACCAATACCTGACCACATCAATGGATAAGTATTCACTGGCACAGTGATCACACCCGCATCAGCAAGTGCTTGAATGTCAGCTCTAAGATATATATCAGAGGCATCGACCCAAGGTGCAGCAGCAAGCATTGAAGAAAAAAATAGGCCAGAGGCAATGCTAGTAGCAAGGATCGTGGGGGAAAAAAAAGCCTTCATAACATCCTTTTAAGTATCATCACAAGGCAACAATGCCTCAAAGTTAACACAAAACTCCTACGTAAAAACTATCTAGTTCGCAGGTAAAATCTAAGGTTTAACCAACTTAAGCTTTGCCGCCAATGCAGCCGTTACTTCAGGGTGAACAAACTGGCTCACATCGCCACCATGCAAAGCGACTTCCTTTACTAAGGTTGAAGAGATAAATGAGTTTTCCTCGGCAGGCGTTAAAAACACGCTTTCCAGATCAGGGCTCAATCTGCGATTCATATTTGCTAATTGGAATTCATATTCAAAGTCGGATACCGCGCGTAACCCACGCACAAGTACACTGGCCTTTTGCTCCTTGGCAAAATCCACTAGCAACCCCGAAAACCCCACCACCTCGACATTATCCAAATGAGCAGTCACCCGATTGACCAATTCAACTCGCTCTTCAAGGGTGAATCTAGGCTGCTTGGAAGGATTAGCCGCAATGCCAATCACCACATGTTTAAACAGTTTAGCCGCACGCTCAATCAAGTCGGCATGGCCATTGGTGATAGGATCAAAAGTTCCTGGATAAATAGCTCTTGTATGCATGAATTCAACAAAAAAGGTGTTTGAAATACTATGTATCGCAGTTTATCACCCGCTTATGTCGCAGCGCAAAAGTATCTTCGATGTGCCGTCTTGCGCACAAAAAATAGACGTCAGTGAACCTAGCTTCTCTAATGTGTCATAGCCAAAGAGCCACCTAAAAGGTAGAATGACTATTCGAAAATTGTTATTCAGCTGCAGTTAATTGGCCAACATACTAATCTTAAAAGGTTCAATTTTGCCCAATAACACACCGAAAACAGCAACTACTTTCCATCCGTAACTTGGGTAGGTTTTATTGTGAAAATTCTTCTTGTATTTGGCACCCGACCTGAAGCGATCAAAATGTGTCCTCTGGCGAAAATGCTCGCTACTGATACACAACTAGATGTAAAAATTTGTGTAACAGCTCAACATCGCCATATGCTTGACCAAGTATTAAGTATTTTCGAATTAAAACCAGACTATGATTTGGATTTAATGAAGCCAAATCAAACTTTGGAATGGTTAACAGGAGCGATCGTTGAAGGCGTAGGCAAAGTCATTAAAGAATTTCAGCCTCAGATCGTCTTGGTTCATGGCGACACAACCACCTCCTTTTCTGCTGCATTAGCCGCATTTTATCAAAAAGTGGATGTCGGTCATATTGAAGCTGGATTACGGACAGGCGATATTCATTCTCCTTGGCCAGAAGAAGCTAATCGTAAGTTAACCGCAGTGTTGTCAAAATTGCATTTTGCCCCAACGCAGACTGCGGCACAAAATCTAAAAAATGAAGGATATTTGCCTGAACATATTTACGTCACTGGTAATACTGTTATTGATGCGCTTTTTGAAACCTTGGCCTTTACCCGAAAAGATAATTACAGTCACCCTTCAGAACTTAGTCCCTTGTTTGATCAGTTACAGGGCAAAAAAGTGATTTTAATTACAGGGCATCGTAGAGAAAACTTTGGCGTCGGATTTGAAAATATCTGCACGGCATTAAAAACCATCGCACTATCAAATCCTAACGTGCAACTGATCTATCCTGTGCATCTAAATCCTCAGGTTCAGAAGCCTGTATATGAATACTTAGGTGAACTAGATAATTTCCATCTTATAGAACCGTTGGATTATCAATCCTTTGTTTCACTAATGGATCGAGCAGATATTATTCTTACTGATTCTGGTGGAATTCAAGAAGAAGCGCCTTCTTTAAAAAAACCAGTGCTAGTTCTACGAGATAAGACTGAAAGACCAGAAGCCGTTACAGCAGGAACGGTTAGATTAGTCGGTACTGACATAGATAAAATCGTATCTGAAATTACACTACTAATAGACAACCCCTCGGCCTTTGGTGAAACAGTTAACCCTTATGGCGATGGACAAGCGTGCCAACGAATACACAAGATTATAAAACTTCATTATCAGGTCGACTAATGTCTAATATTTATATAATTTATCGTGCAATGTTTAATTTAGATGGCACATTAACAACTATTGGCGGCATAGAAAACTACATCCTTAACCTGACGGAAGTATTATCTCTACAGGGATGGAAGTGTCATTTAGTGCAGCCAGCCAAAGAGCCATTTATGTTCGAAACTTTACATGTCAATGTTCATGGAGTTAGTACAGGGTTTTTTCGTGGCAACCTAAAGAAATTTGCACTCGCTAAATGGGTACAAATAAATGCAGATAAGAAAAAAGATATTATCATTTACGCAACAGACTCATACGCTGTAAACCTGAGTGGATACAAACAAATAGCTATTCAACACGGAATATCTTGGGATAAACCGAGAAAAACTAACAATTCATTTGTTCAGTTTACATCCTCACTATTAAACCACTGTAAGTACTTATCTTACATAAAAAATAACTCTACCTTGGTATGCGTAGACCACAACTTCATAAATTGGTATCGCACGTGGTTTAATGTTGGGAATAAAAAAGTAAAAATAATATACAATTTTTATAATGAAAAAATCAGTAACTCTGACTTTGAAAAAAAATGGAATAATAATAGTGAAATTAAAATAATTATCGCCAGGCGCTTTGTTGACTACCGAGGGATAGAGCTAATTGCACCAATCATAAAAAGATTATTACCTCAACACAATATTCAAGTCAGCTTTGCAGGTGATGGTCCCTTAAAACCATATTTAGAATCATTATTTGCCAATGACTCTAACGTAGATATAATGCAATATGGTCCAGATGACTGTTTTAAAGTACATAAAGAACATCATATCGCTATTATTCCTACTTTAGGATCAGAAGGTACATCACTCTCAATGATAGAAGCTATGGCCGCAGGTTGTATGGTACTGAGTTCCAACATTGGCGGACTATCAAATCTAATTATTGATGGATACAATGGCTCATTAGTAATGCCAACTTCGCAAGATATGGAACAAGCACTTTCAAGCGCTCTCAATAATGTTGATTTATGTAAAAATCTTGCTAAAAATGGTTTAAACTCTATTACACTTCCATGTGCTAAAGATACTTGGAGTAAAGGCTGGATTGACGTAATCAATAATCAATAATCACAACTTACATAAGTTTTAAAAATGTGATTAGGAAGTAGAATAGAGCTACATGGTTGACTTTAATCATGTAGTGGCTATATATTATACTTTCAATATTTTATGTATTTTTGACTTAAAACGTCTAAACGCAACGTTGAAATCTTTTCGCCATTTAGCTATATCAGCTTTATAACGAATTCCCCGATGGTAACCTATGTGTCTCACACTTCCCTCGGGAAAAATTGCAGCTTTAAAGCCTAGTTCATAATACTTATTACCCACTCCACCTTCACTTGTATATTGTGCAATCGGCGCAATCAACTGATAATCCGCTAAACGCCTTAAGCCTGGATTTAACGTAAAGCCATGCCAATAGACGCCATGAAGCAAATCATTTTGATGCATAACCCGATACGTCAATGAAGCATCATTTTTACAAAAGTACAACTCAGGAAGCACTGTATGGCTATTAGTATCATTAGTTTCACGCAACCAGACTGTTACTATTTTATCATCTGAAAGTAAAACCTCGAACGATTTTTCGATAAAGCCTTCGCGATAGAACTCCCAATCATCCTCACAATGAAATATATAGTCAGAAGTTACCAAAGAATAGGCTCTATCGATACTTTTCATTTGCCCTAACTGCGGTTCATTGTGAACCATAACAAATTCAATTCCCTTGAACTTTGCCAGCGTGTTCTCAAGTTTTTCGCGATTATGGCTATCTTCTATCACAATATATTGTGATATAGGATAGGTATTATATTTTAAAAAGCTTTCAATTGTTTTTTCGAGTAAGTCAAAACGATTACAACTCGTGACAACCAGTGAAACAGTGTTATTACTCATAACAAGACCCATTATAAATTAAAATTTCTTTAAACGCCTCGTAACACATTCATCTAAATCAATACCATTTAAATCCTGAAAAAGCTGATTTAAGCGCGCAATTCTTAATGGTGGATTTCTTTTAAATAAAGCGTAAATGATGACATTGAAAACTTTCTGTGTTCGCAACCAATACTCAATAGAGTTATGATACTTACATAGATTATTTATAGAATCTTCACTAATAAAATCTTCGAAGCCAACAACATCAGAATTTGAAACAAATTGCTTTACAATCTCATTACGCTTCTGGGGTTCCAAATTTAAAAAACCATAACCACTTTTTAAATATTTAAGATGAAAATACATAACCCCCATATATTTCTTTTCATATTTACTATCCAAGAACTTAAATGCTTCAACATTTTTTTCTTGAGAAAAATAAATTTTAGAAGAAACAGGGAAGTACATATGATCCCCTGTACCAACGAGAGGTTCTCTTTTATAAACTCCTAACTTGTTGTTCACATCAAATGCTAGATTAACACCTGAGAATGTATATACTTTCTTAACGTTAGAAGCAATATCGTTACGAATCCTGCTAATTACTGGTTTAAGATTACGATCAATTGCAATATGATCATCATCTAACTTTGTTGCTATATTATAGCTGGTTTTTGAAAGGGTATAATTGTAAAAGTTTGCCAAACTATGAACATCATAGGTTGTACAGCTATTATGTGCATCTGAGAATATAGGATGAACTTTAGGTAAATATTCAAAAACTTTTATTTTTTCAGGATATTTTTCTTTCAAATCATTTAATATTTCAGCAGTATTATCAGTGCAATCATTATAACAGGCAATAATTTCATCATAGTAAGGAATATGGGTCTCAATACTAGATCTCAGAAATTCGGCACCATTCTTTATTCGCAGAATAGCACTTATTCCAGGTTTTCTCGGCTCATCAAGTTTGGCGAGATCTACTTTAAACTCATCATAATTCAATACTTTTCCATCAAATCCCATAATATGTGCGTCCCTAATTCTATAAATGCAAAAAGCTAAAACGTGACTCTTCTAGCAACTATTTAACCCATAGCCTTAGTTGTTTTATCGCAATATCCAATCCATTCAAATGTTTGCTTCGTGCCAATTTAGTACAAAGATGCATCATTTGTTCTTGAGATAACAGTTTTGCAAGGTTATTTTTCATTGGCTCCAATGCTGTATCGCAACTCAAAACCAACTCTTGAGCCACACAAGCTGTAATCCTTGGCGGCTGATCCTTCGATACAGGAACCGCTAATGTCGGTTTGTGCAGCGCTATCGCTTGTAATAAAGTATCCCCACCGCTCAATACGGCAGCCTTAGCCGCGGCCAACATATTAATAAATTGCTGATTATTCAATTGGGGAATAACAACTACCCCCTCAAGCTCAGGCAGAAGATTTGGATAATTCGGGCCGAAAACCATGACACTTAAAATACCAGATGCTTTATAACTTTCACTGGCAGCCTTAGCAAAAATATCAGCGGCTAGTTCACCATTCACCCTGTGACCACCAGAACCCGCATTGAATAATACAAACTCATTTTGCGTTAGCTGATATTGCGCTAATAATGCAGATTGGGTAATTATATCTGGCTGGGTAAAGACAGGACCAATATTCAAAGGCTCAGGTCTATTAATTAGCTTCAGCTTAAGGCGATCTAACCAACTAATAGGGCCAATCACAAATTCTGGTTGCACAACCCAATGACAATCCGTCACTAAAGCGCGGCCAATTTTCATTCCACGACTACGCTTACGCTTATGCTGACTGAGAAAGATTACCTTTGCACCGAGTTTATGGGCATGGACTAACTGCGATTTACGACCGGATGCGTCAAACAATACTATATCAGGCAGGAAATCAGACATGATTTGGTTAACCGCCTTGACTTGTTTAGTTGGCGTATCTTCGAGTAGCTCAGCAGGATAAGGGCACTGAGTCGCATAGGGAGCTTGTTGACTCAAAATAAACTTGATCTCGGCATTCGGCCAAGTTCTCTTCACCTCATCGGCAATGATCATTGAGCGCATATACTCACCTATGCCCTCAGCCGATGAGACTGGGATAAACAAAAACTTAGGGGCTTTTTGAGGAGCCATAATTAACCTTTAATCCAAATAAATTTATTCTGAAGCTTTAGTGTCATGCTCCACCAGATCAAACTTCTCAATCACAGCTTCAACACTGATCAAAGCCATCAAATGCTCACCTTTAGCGCGAGTTCCCCACTTAATTTGTCCACTATGTTGCGATCTCATGGCCTTATCATAGGCACTCACCACATATTGCTGCGATAGGTAAGGACCTGTGCGCCCAGGATTGGAATGGGCATATAAACCAATGACTGGGGTACCTTGGGTAACCGCCATATGCGCAGGGCCCGTATCTGGTGCTAACACTAAGCTTGCGCGTTTTAGCAGGGCCAATAATTGAGTCAGACTGGTTTTGCCCACTAAATTATCGATTTTAGAGGGACACGCCTGCAAAATTTGCTCTGCTAAATCCTTCTCAAGTTGAGTTGGGCCACCGCACAGCATGACTCTAAATCCTTTCGCAATCGCATGGCTCGCAACGGCGGCATAACGCTCTGGTAACCAGTTACGTTCAGCCTTACTGGCTGCGGCGCAAATGATAAAGACTTTTTCATTGTCTTTAATCTGCATCTGGGCAAATTCAGTATCCGCAATTGGCACAGGAATATGCCATTGAGGAGTGAGATCGTTAACGCCAATCGCCTTAGCGAATCCCATAAATCCTTCGAGCACATGGGGCTTGGCCAAGGGCTCCACCCTGTGATTTGTCACTAGCCACTGACCTTCTTTAGCGCGGGCACGATCAAAACCTATGCGCACCTTTGCCGAAATGGCTAATGAAGCCAAGGTTGCACGTAGCGCAACCTGCATATGCAGCAGCACGTCAAAACGTCGGCCTTTTAACGCCTTACGCAAATTAAAATAGCTGCGCCATCCTTGAGATTTATCGAAAATAACAAACTCAATACCAGGTAAATGCTTCAACAATTGATATTCGAGTTTACCGATCACCCATGTGATTTTGAGCTCGGGGTATTGCCGCTGAATCGCCTGCACCATAGCCACGGCATGACAGACGTCACCGATAGCGGATAAGCGCAGCAAACAAAGGGAATTCATGGTATTGGGATTTAAACTCATTGGGATTGAAGCTAAAAGCTCTTAAGGTTATTTGGCGCAAGCTAAGGATCTTAATGTAGAATGGCCCTAGGTGCCACGCTTAAGTCAACAAATCTCCGATGAATGCTCAGATACAGCTCATAAAAACCGCCCAAGGTAACATTGCAGTTTGCCAAAATACGCCAACAGATATCGATCCCGCGTGGTTCACGGTGGATTTTTGGCGGACTAAAAATGCTGTCGTCGGTTCATCCAAAGGCCGCTACACCACTTGGTTTGTGGCATTTGAGCACAGTCATTGGGTATTGCGTCATTATTGGCGTGGCGGCTTAATGGAGAAATTCAGCAAAGATGCTTACGTTTATACTGGCCTCGAAAATACCCGCGCCATGGGAGAGTTACGCTTATTAGACATTTTGTATCGCGAAGATTTTGCTGTACCTAAACCGATTGCCGCCAACATAGTGCGCGATGGATTATTTTACCGCGCCGATATCATTATCGAACGGGTCGAAGGTGCCGAAGATTTAGTCGCTAAACTCGGCAAAGGGGTCATGAGCACAGAGCAATGGCAGGCATTAGGGGCTTGCATCGCCCAATTCCATCAGCGTGGTGTGTACCACGCCGACCTCAATGCCAAGAATATTCTGTTCCAGCCCGCACAAACTGAACTCTTAACGCCAGAGCGGTTTTATCTTATCGATTTCGACCGTGGTGAGTTAAAAACACCGAGCCCGCAATGGCAGCAATCGAATCTAGACAGACTGTTACGTTCCTTTAATAAAGAACAAGCCAAGCTACCAAACCTTGCCTTCACCGCTGATAACTGGTCATCACTGATGCAGGGCTACCAAACGGCGATACAAAGCGCCTGATCCACTTAACAAATTATCCCGTTGAATTAAGCGGTTATTAAAGATTGCGCGAGAAGAAATTGTCGTTGCAAGGCACCACGATTAGCCTCAACCACAGCCAATCCCGCGTTCACCGCCTGCAGGCGTAACTCAGGTTTAGCAAAATACTCAATCAAGTTAGCGGCAAGTTCATCCGCCGAAGCGACAACCCTTAACCCACCAGCATCCGCCAACATCTGCGTAATCTGGGCAAAGTCCCAATGGTTCGGCCCCACCATAACAGGTACGCCCATAGCAACAGGCTCCAAGGGATTATGGCCACCATTATTGATCAGCGTGCCACCGACAAAGGCTTGGTCCGCGGCGCCATAAAAGGTCAGAAGTTCACCCATGGTATCGCCTACCAGCACTTGAGTCGTGGCCGCCACAGGAAGATTACCGCTGCGGCGAACAGATTCAAAACCTTGGCTGGCAACAAACTCAGCAACGGCAGAAAACTGCTCAGGATGACGCGGCGCAATAATCAGCAAGGCATCGGGCCACTGAGCCAATAATTGCCTATGGGCGATGAGCATGGCGTCAAATTCTCCAGGATGCACACTGCCTGCGACCCAAATCGGCGAGGTTTCACGCCCCCAAGCCTGACGCAACAGCTTGGCATTGGCTAAACGCTCAGGCGTAATACTGAGATCAAACTTCAAGCTACCGCATACTGTCACTCTGTCCTGCGATACACCTAACTCGATAAAACGCTGCGCTTCCACTCGAGTCTGCACCGCAATAATATCGAGTCGTTGCAACATAGGTCGACTGAGTTTAGGGCGCTTAGCATATTGCGCCGCCGACTTGGCCGACAGACGGGCATTCGCTAACATCAAGCGCACACCGCGTTTGGCAGCAACAGCAACTAAGTTAGGCCACAGCTCAGTTTCCATAATCACACACCACTTAGGCGAGACTTGGCACAAGAAACGCCTCACGCACCAAGGTAAGTCAAAGGGCAAATAACAATGCTGCACTGAGTCACCAAAGGCTTTGCGCACTTCTGCAGACCCTGTTGGGCTGGTTGTGGTAACCGTAATGCTTAGCTCAGGGTGTGATTGCATAATCAAACGGATCAATGGGATTGCCGCGAGCGTTTCGCCCATAGACACAGAATGGACCAGTAAATCCGTCGATTTAAGTCGGGTTAATCCAAAACGCTCCCCCCAACGACCGCGGTAATCAGGGCTTTTAATAGCACGAAATGCTAAATAGACGACTAGCAAAGGGGATAATAAATATAAGATCGTGGAATAGAGAAAACGATTCATTAAAAACGTGCTTATGAGTTTTGCCTGATGAATAGCGGCAATGTTAGCATATGCACCAAATTAGGGATAATTTACCAGCAGTTCGGCGGTCGTTGGTTAGCTTTCTTTGATCAATTATGTGGCGTTCACTAGCAATTTGGATAACTTATGAAAACCCGCGACAAAATAATCTATGCCAGTCTTGAACTGTTCAACGAGCATGGCGAAAGAAACATCACCACCAATCACATTGCTGCTCACTTAAATATGAGTCCCGGGAATCTTTATTACCATTTTCGCAATAAAGAAGACATTATCCGCTGTATTTTCAGTCTATATGAGAATCATCTCGAATCGGGTTTCCAACCCTATGAAGATAAGCAAGTGGATGTAGAACTGTTAATCGGCTACTTCGATGCTATGTTCTATACCTTGTGGCAATTCCGCTTTATGTACGCCAATCTTGCGGATATTCTCGCCCGCGATGGAGAACTAAAAAAACGCTATTTGCACGCACAGCAGCAAGTCTTAACGCGTTCAAGCCATGTGCTGCATAAACTCACACAAGATGGATTTCTGTGTGTCGATGCTGACAAAATCACGCCACTGGCGGATACCATTAAGATGATCGTCAGCTTTTGGATTGGTTATCAACTCACACAATCCAGCACGTCAACCATTACTAAAGCGACACTTTATGAAGGCGTTTTAAGGGTGCTGATGATTTTCAAAGCCTATGCAACCCCGACTTCCGTTGCGACTTTTACTCGCCTAGAGCAACATTACCACGCGCTAGCGAGTCAAGAATCTCTATAACGTCATCCCAAACACCTATGTTGGGAACTCGCATTCGGAACTAAACTCAAAGCAATTATAGTACTGAGTGCGAACCCGTTTTCGCTCTACAACGCTTAAAAGAATACTCAGTCAAACAGTGGCAAACTTATGTTGCACATTAGTTTTTATAATGTAAAAACCACTTTAGCCCTAAACTAGTTTATCTTGCGAACCTGCATGAAAAAAAGGCTGTAGGCCGATTAGGTTTAGAGTTAGAATGCCGCCACTCCCAAAATCAGAATAAAGTTAACTAAGGAGATATCAGGTGGCCTCTACCTCATTCTACGCACAGATTAATCAACAGCTTGCAGACATCAAAGCCGAAGGCTTATATAAAAGCGAGCGTGTTATTGCCTCACCGCAACAAACTGCCATTCAAGTTAATCACCAAGAAGTTGTTAACTTTTGCGCGAATAATTACCTAGGCCTAGCGAATCACCCAGAGCTAATCAAAGCCGCCCAACAGGGCTTAGACAGCCACGGCTTTGGTATGGCATCAGTACGTTTTATTTGCGGTACCCAAGACATACATAAAAAGCTAGAAGCTAGCCTGAGCGAATTCCTCGGCACTGAAGACACCATTCTGTACTCTTCATGTTTTGATGCGAACGCAGGTCTATTCGAAACCTTGTTAGATGCAGAAGACGCCATCATTTCTGATGCGTTAAACCATGCTTCTATCATCGACGGTGTACGTTTATGTAAAGCAAAGCGTTTCCGTTATGCCAACAACGATATGGCCGATTTAGAAACTCAGTTGATCGCCGCGAAAGAAGCGGGCGCCCGTAATATCTTGATCGCCACCGATGGCGTATTCTCGATGGACGGCGTGATTGCTAACCTGCAAGGCGTATGTGATTTAGCCGATAAATACAGCGCACTGGTGATGGTCGATGACTCTCACGCGGTAGGCTTTATTGGCGCAAACGGCCGTGGAACCCACGAATATTGCAATGTGATGGACAGAGTGGACATCATCACCGGCACCTTAGGCAAAGCCTTAGGCGGCGCATCGGGCGGTTTCACTTCGGGTAAAAAAGAAGTCATCGACTGGTTACGCCAGCGTTCACGTCCTTACCTGTTCTCTAACTCATTAGCGCCGTCAATCGTGACTGCATCTATCCATGTGTTAGAAATGCTCAAATCAGGCCAAGCCCTGCGCGAAGCCGTATGGGAAAACAGCCGTTATTTCCGTGAGCAAATGTCAGCAGCAGGCTTTACTTTGGGCGGCGCCGACCACGCGATTATCCCAGTGATGATTGGTGATGCGAAACTGGCGGGCGACTTTGCTAACCGCTTATTAGCAGAACATATTTATGTTATTGGCTTCTCGTTCCCAGTCGTTCCTAAGGGACAAGCCCGTATCCGTACGCAAATGTCAGCGGCACATACCCGTGAGCAACTCGACAAAGCGATCACCGCCTTTACCCGTATTGCCAAAGAAATGGGCATTATTTAGGACTTAAGACAATGAAAGCACTAAGCAAGTTAAAAGCCGAAAAAGGTATTTGGTTAGTCGATGCGCCTAAGCCAGTGATGGGCCACAACGATCTGCTGATCAAAATTAAAAAAACTGCGATTTGTGGCACCGACATGCACATCTACAACTGGGACGAATGGTCACAAAAAACCATTCCAGTCCCCATGGTTGTTGGTCATGAATATGTCGGCGAAGTGGTTGATATCGGCCAAGAAGTTCGTGGTTTTAAGATTGGAGACCGCGTGTCTGGCGAAGGTCATATTACCTGTGGCCACTGCCGTAACTGCCGCGCAGGCCGCACCCATTTATGCCGTAACACCTCTGGCGTGGGTGTCAATCGTGAAGGTTCATTTGCAGAATACTTAGTTATCCCCGCCTTTAACGCCTTTAAAATCCCTGATGATATCAGCGATGATTTAGCCTCAATCTTTGACCCGTTTGGTAACGCTGTGCACACAGCATTATCCTTCGATTTAGTCGGTGAAGACGTGTTGATCACAGGCGCAGGTCCCATCGGCATCATGGCGGCAGCAGTATGTCGTCACGTAGGTGCGCGCCATGTGGTGATCACCGACGTCAACGAATACCGCTTAGAACTGGCCCGTAAAATGGGCGCCACGCGCGCTGTGAACGTGTCAAAAGAAAACCTAAAAGACGTGATGAAAGAACTGGGCATGACCGAAGGTTTCGACGTTGGATTAGAAATGTCTGGCGTACCCTCAGCCTTCCACGCCATGTTAGATACCATGAACCACGGCGGCAAAGTCGCTATGCTCGGTATACCAAGTGGTGAAATGGCCATCGACTGGAGCAAAGTGATCTTCAAAGGTTTGGTCATCAAAGGCATCTACGGCCGTGAAATGTTCGAAACTTGGTACAAGATGGCCAGTCTTATCCAATCAGGCTTAGATATTTCACCTATCATCACTCACCACTTCAAGATTGATGATTTCCAACAAGGTTTCGACGCTATGGGCTCGGGCCAATCGGGTAAAGTGATCCTCAGCTGGGATTAATCCTGCAGAGCATTACCTAGATAGGGGCTGTACACTCGCAGCCCCTTGTTGCACACTTATCCCATCTTGATTTCCATCTCTTAGCTTTGTCAGGTTTTATTATGTCTTCCTTTAAACACTTAAGCGTTAATCAATTGCTGCAAATGACCGAAGCACAGCCAGTGCAAATCGTCGATATCCGCGATGGCAATAGCTTCACCAACGGCCATATTGCAGGTGCAACTAACCTGAATAACGAAAACCTAGCGCAATTTATTAGCCAAGCCGATATGGATAGCCCACTGGTGGTGGTTTGTTACCACGGCATGAGCAGCCAAAATGCGGCGCAATATTTATGCGAACAAGGTTTTGATGACGTTTACAGCCTAGACGGCGGCTATAGCGCCTGGCATGAGGCGAATGCATGATAGAAATTGGCCGACTCCCCAACAGTAGAGCCGCGCAGGCATTTGTCGATTACCTCAAAGGGGAAGACATTGACTGCCAAATTGAGCCGCTGGAGCAAGGCGTCGCCATTCTCGTCATCCATGACAAAGATGTGGAGCAAGCACGCAAAGAGTTTGCCCATTTTATTGCTCACCCATACGACAATAAATATCTGCAAGCCTCGTGGGAACACGGCGATACCCAAACCAAACTCGATTATGGTGCCCCTTCGCTGCAGTTGTTCACCCAATTTATTACTGGCGCAGGCCCAGTCACGCTGATCGTATTTGCGGTTTGCGTAATCATTTTTGCGGCGATGAACTTAGGATTCGCCAACCAAACCTACGAAGCACTGTCCTATTTTGGGGCCGTACCTCATTCAGAGTTCAGCCAGTTCTGGCGTATTTTTACACCGAGCCTACTGCATTTTTCAGCCATGCACGTCATCTTTAATTTGCTCTGGTGGTGGTATTTAGGTGGCAAAATCGAAACCAGTATCGGTACTGCACCATTACTCATCCTGCTGTTTGTCGCAGGAACTCTGCCAAACGTTATCCAATATTATGTCGGTGGACCTAACTTTGGCGGGCTGTCCGGCGTTGTGTATGCAGTGGTGGGTTACACTTGGATCATGGGTATACGTAAACCCGTAGCTGGAATAGATTTCCCACCATCATATATGGGCTTTATGATGATATGGTTGGCATTGGGATTCACAGATATTCTCGGGGTTTCGGTTGCTAACGGCGCCCACATTGGCGGCTTACTCATAGGTTTAGCCCAAGGTTTATTTGATAGCCGCAAATCCTCGAGCTCAATCTAATAGCTCAATCTAATATAGTGAACCAAGATAAATCCTAAAATTTATCTTGGTTCAATGACTCGCTTCACTCCTCTACAAACCGCTCAAACTAACTCTGATCAGTCATTTCTAGTAGCTTAACGACTAGCTTCTCGATGCCTGAATGCGCTTCAGCAATATTACCAGCCAACATATAAGCGGGAGTGCTGACAATGCGATTCGCTTCATCCACGACTATCTCATGTACTGTAGCAACTTGATGCTCACCGCCCATCAAATTAAACGCTGCAACAGTATCGCTATCATTACCGATAGTGCCTTTTACACCCTGGGGATATAAACGCGGGATCATCATAGGAGCAATACAGATAAAACCAACGGGCTTTTTCGCCAGAATGAACTCATTGATAAAATCAGTCACCAGCGGTTCCACTTCACACTCACTGCCATTCGTCGCAAAGTTACACAGATTTTTCGCCGCACCAAAGCCACCGGGAATGATCAAGGCATCAAATTCGGCGATATCTAATTCTGTGGTCGCTTTGACTTCGCCACGGGCGATACGCGCCGACTCCACCAGCACGTTACGACTTGCAGCAGCATTGACCTCGCCAGTGAGATGATCTACCACATGCATCTGTTTGATATCAGGTGCAAAACATTGGTAGTGAGCCCCCGCTTTAGATAAGCATAAAAGCGTTAAAACCGATTCATGGATCTCTGTTCCATCGAAAACACCGCATCCACTCAGTAACACTGCGACTTTTTTCATTAAAAATATCCTTCTTATGTCATTAAGTTTTAACAAACTACAAACAAACTAGTTGATCTGATTAAAAATCGTGCTAACTTAATTCGTCGAATCTGACGGGTGCCGAAAATTAAGCCAATCCTTAGATGTATTTTACGGAGTCAATAAAAAATCCACAAATTGGGAAGATTTTTTAAGAAACAGTATTGAACTCACAAAAATCTTTTATAAATATAAAAAACAACAACTTAAAAATATCGCACTAAGCCGTAATCATCGCCATTATTCTCAGTTGACTTTTTCACTCACAGACTTATCCACAGGCTGGGAGTCATTTTGCCATGGCTGAAATAGCGCTTATGTGGCATGCTTAGCGCCATCTAAGTCATCGATAAACGAAAAATACTTATGCCAACCGTCGCTAAAAACCCACTTGTGCTTGTGGATGGATCTTCTTATTTATATCGCGCTTATTATGCGCCTCCTCACCTGACAAACTCAAAGGGCGAAGCAACCGGTGCCGTTTATGGCGTAGTGAATATGTTACGCAGCTTGCTGACTCGCTATCAGCCGAGCCATATCGCAGTCGTGTTCGATGCCAAGGGCAAAACCTTCCGCAATGACATGTACAGCGAGTACAAAGCACAGCGCCCACCTATGCCTGATGACCTACGTTCGCAAATCGAACCTTTACACCGCATTATTCGTGCACTGGGTTTACCACTGATTTCGATTTCCGGCGTCGAAGCCGATGACGTGATCGGCACTATTGCTCGCCAAGCCAGTTTAGAAAACCGTGCAGTGCTTATCAGCACTGGCGATAAAGACATGGCGCAGTTAGTCGATGAGAACGTCACGCTCATCAACACCATGACAGACACCATAATGGGCCCAGAAGAAGTCGCGATTAAATTTGGTGTTGGTCCAGACCGTATCATTGATTTGCTCGCGCTGATGGGCGACAAGGCCGATAACATTCCCGGCTTACCCGGCGTAGGTGAGAAAACAGCGCTCGCTATGCTCACAGGAGCCGGCAGCGTGAGTAATTTATTAGCGGAACCCGAAAAAGTCGCCGAGCTCGGCTTTAGGGGTTCTAAAACCATGGCGGCGAAGATTATTGAAAATGCCGACATGCTCAAGCTTTCTTACGAACTCGCCACCATCAAAACCGATGTCGAACTTGAGCAAGACTGGCACGAACTCACCATCAAGCCTGCGGACAAAGATGAACTGATCAAATGCTACGGCGAGATGGAGTTTAAGCGTTGGTTAGCCGAAGTCTTAGATAATAAAATCACTGCAAATACCCCAATTGATGCGGCATCCGAGACACAAGAAGACTCAACTCCAGTCGAAGCGATTGCAACACAGTACGACTGCATTCTCACGGAAGCCGAATTAGACGCTTGGATTGCTAAGCTTAAAGAAGCCGACTTGATTGCGGTAGATACAGAGACCACCAGCTTAGATTACATGGTGGCGGAATTAGTCGGGATTTCCTTCGCCGTTGAGACAGGAAAAGCCGCTTATCTTCCTTTGACCCACGATTACGTTGGTGCACCGACTCAAATCGATAAAACGGTCGCGTTAGAAAAACTGCGTCCACTGCTTGAGGATCCAAAGATCAAGAAAGTCGGTCAAAATCTTAAGTACGACATCAGTATCTTAGCCAATGCAGGGATCAAACTACAGGGCGTCGCTTTCGACACTATGCTCGAATCCTATGTTTTCAACTCAGTGGCTTCGCGCCATGATATGGATGGTTTAGCACTCAAGTATTTAGGCCATAAAAATATCAGTTTTGAAGAAATTGCTGGCAAAGGTGCAAAACAGCTGACCTTCAACCAAATCCCGCTAGAGACGGCTGCACCTTATGCAGCAGAAGATGCTGACATCACACTGCGTTTACACCAACATTTATGGCCAAGACTCGAGAAAGAAGCCGAACTTGCCGCCATGTTTACCGAAGTCGAATTACCGCTAATCCAAGTGTTGTCGGACATTGAACGTCAAGGGGTATTAATCGACAGTATGTTACTCGGCCAACAGAGCGATGAACTGGCGCGTAAAATCGATACCTTAGAAGAAAAAGCCTACGACATTGCCGGTGAAAAATTCAATCTTGGTTCACCTAAGCAACTGCAAGTATTGTTTTATGAAAAGCTAGGTTATCCGATCACCAAAAAGACCCCAAAGGGCGCGCCATCGACCGCGGAAGAAGTATTAGTCGAATTAGCCTTAGATTTCCCACTGCCAAAGGTGATCCTCGAGCATCGAAGTCTATCTAAGTTAAAGAGCACTTACACCGATAAGCTGCCACTGATGGTCAACGCCAAAACAGGTCGCGTACACACTAGCTATCATCAAGCTAATGCGGCAACAGGTCGCTTATCGTCAAGCGAACCTAACCTGCAAAATATTCCGATTCGCACCGAAGAAGGTCGCCGTATTCGCCAAGCCTTTATCGCCCCAGCAGGCCGTAAAATTTTGGCCGCCGACTACTCGCAAATCGAACTACGGATCATGGCCCATTTATCCCAAGATGCAGGCTTACTCAAAGCCTTCGCCGAGGGCAAAGACATTCATCGAGCCACTGCTGCAGAAGTATTTGGTACCGACTTTGATGAAGTAACCACAGAACAACGCCGCCGTGCCAAAGCGGTTAACTTCGGCTTAATTTATGGCATGTCAGCCTTTGGTTTGGCGCGTCAGCTCGATATCCCACGCCATGAAGCACAAACCTATATCGATACCTACTTTGCCCGTTATCCTGGCGTATTACGTTATATGGAAGAAACGCGGGCGGGTGCTGCTGACTTAGGTTATGTGTCAACTCTGTTTGGTCGTCGCCTCTACTTGCCCGAAATTCGTGATCGTAATGCGATGCGCCGCCAAGGTGCTGAACGTGCTGCGATTAACGCGCCAATGCAAGGTACGGCTGCCGACATCATCAAAAAGGCCATGCTCAATATTGCCCAGTGGATCAAAACAGAAACCCAAGGCGAAATCACTATGATCATGCAGGTTCACGATGAATTAGTGTTTGAAGTCGATGCAGATAAAGCAGAGGCACTTAAAAAGACAATCTGCACCTTGATGGCGCAAGCAGCTAATCTCGATGTTGAACTGCTTGCCGAAGCGGGCATTGGTGATAACTGGGATGAAGCTCACTAATCCAGCGATACACCTTTAAAGACTATCAATATGATTTAACTGCAAATAAAGCTAATCTGACTTCAATATTTTGAGCTCAGATTAGCTCTCTCCCGTCTTAATCGCCTCTAAGCACATCAATACAGAGTCCTTTTCATCACTCAGCATAAATAACCCTTTCACAATACAAATTAGCTCGTTAAGTTAGACAAACTTCATCGGCAGAAATGATTCACTCACAGCCAAACAATCTTTACCTGATACATTTGGCAGTAGAGTTCATCGATACACTGCCACAGCAGATGGATATTAAAGGGTGTGATTTACTCGAATTGAAACTGCATTCAAGTCAGCCATATATGCTCAAGAATGCCATAACGGTTGTTCTCTCACGCGTACACCAAAATCTTAGGTCAGGATTAGAGTAAAAAATCAAATCTCAAGTATTGATCACTTTTGTATATAAATTTCGAGTTTCATCTATAAATCAGCCAATTAATCATTTTCAATGAAATTTTAGGATCAATTTGAGATGCTTTTTCACTCACAACCTGAGATCAAGTGCACATAATTACCTCTTTTTTGAAAAAACTGTTTTCCATTTAAAGATAAATAGAGTAATATTCTCTGCGTAGGGTACAGAGGTTAAGATGTTCTATCTTTCAGACCTTTATTTCACTTATAGTGATGAGCCAAATTCTGGCGCCTCAGCAACTTGTTTGCTGAGGCTTTTTTTTGCTCTTTTTTCAGACTTTAAGTAAATTTTAGAGTATTTACTTTAATAAGGAATGAATTGGCTGTATGCTAGTTTCATTGAGAACCATTGAAGCTAATTTGATGGTGCTTGAGTCTTGTTGAATTTAGCTTCTCCCCAAAAGAGCTAATATTTTTGGCCGATGATGATATCATCGGCTATTTTTTTGCCTGGAATTAACGAAGAACCGATGGGAATGAGACTGAACAAAAGAGAAAAAATTGCAGTAAAAACAAAGAGGAGGTATACACAGTCAAATTCTACCATGTACACCAAAACAGGCGATATTATTCAGCGTTATTCGCTGCATCTAACTCATCAGTCAACCACTGTGGATGACACCATTCATTAAGAATTGCCAACACTTTAGGCTTACCGGTTCCTTTAAGTGATGAGAAGGGTTCAACTTGCACCCAGTCGCCAAACTCACTTAGTGCGAGACGCACTTCATTTACGGTTTTCATCTTAGCGCTTTGAGCTAATTTGTCTGACTTCGTTAGCAAAGCTAATACCGGAATTTCACTAGCAACTGCCCATTCAATCATCTGCATATCGAGATCTTTTAGTGGATGACGAATATCCATCAAGACAACCACGCCACTTAAACAAGCGCGTTTTTGCAAATATTCACCTAATGCTTGCTGCCATTTATTTTTCAACGCAAGTGGGACTTGTGCAAAACCATAACCAGGCAAGTCAACTAAACGACGCTGAGCATCTAACTCAAATACGTTAATTAGTTGAGTACGGCCCGGTGTTTTACTGGTTCTTGCTAAACTTTTTTGCTCAGTTAATGCATTGAGTGCACTAGACTTTCCAGCATTAGAGCGGCCAGCAAATGCAATCTCAACTCCAACATCGCCGGGCAGATATTGATCCAAATGTGCAATGTCAGGTGCACTGATTAAAAACTTTGCCCTACGAAAATCTATACGAGATTCAGTCACTATTTACTCCGAAATTTTTCTACGCAATACCATAATTTATGAAGAATTACTTACTTTCCCACGTTTTCGTGTAAAATATTACTCCGATCACATTAATCATATTTTACCACGCTTGCGGGTCACCCTAGTAAGCTCAGGATAATAATTTAACCAGAAGTTGGAACGCCATGAAAAAGCTAGCTCTTGCGCTGTCTGTTGTAATTGCCGCCATATCTTCACCTGCGATTGCTGAAGGTAATGCTGAAGCGGGAAAAACGAAAATCATTGTCTGTTCGGCCTGTCACGGTATGGACGGTAACAGTATGATCGATATGTACCCCAAAATTGCGGGCCAACACGCCACTTATCTCCAAAAGCAACTACATGATTTCCGTAGCGCAGCACAAACTGGCGGTAAAGATGGTCGTATGGATCCTATCATGAGTGGCATGGCAATGCCTCTAAGCGATCAGGATATTCTCGACATTAGCGCATATTTTTCTAGCCAAGCAATCCAAGTGGCTGAAGCAAAAGATGCTCCTGAGTTAGGTGCTAAACTTTACAAGGGTGGTGATGTTTCTCGTGGCATTACCGCTTGTATGGCATGTCATGGCCCAGATGGTAAAGGCGCTGAGCTTGCAGGTTTTCCAACGTTGGCAGGCCAACACGCAAACTACATCAAGATCCAGCTGACAAAATTCCGTGAAGCTGGCCGCCATAATGACTTGAATGGCATGATGCAAGATGTGGCTAAAAAACTAAATGATAGCGATATCGACGCGCTATCAAAGTATCTTTCTAGCCTGAAGTAATCTTCGCGAGTGAAAAGAAGGGTGTATTGTCACCCTTTTTTTACACCACAAAGTTGACGTGGACGTAAACTGCAAAGATTCGTGCTTGACATAGATCACAGATTTCGGTTTAATAAGCCCCGTACCGAGATAAACCCATCTGTTTGTACAAAAAGATTAATAATAACTTACAGGTTTCGGTATAATTAACGTTCAAGATATAAGAATAAAGATACTCAATAACAATAATATACTTAAGACCACTCTCTAATAATAACAAGAGTCGTGATTTCCACTTGAAATCCAGGTCAGCACAATTTTGTAAGGGATGGCCGATAACGCCAATTTGCTTCTAGCAAAACACCTTACACTCAGGGTAACTTGCCCCATCAGGACATAGTTTACATGATGTAAACTGTAGCAAAGGAAGCGATAAGCTTAGGATGCACTGGCTGGATGCTTGTTATCACAGGAAGGTACTTAAGTAACATGGATGGTTAACTCGACGTCAATGATGACGATGCTTTAAAAGATGTGTCGCGAGACCATCTACGGAAACTGTAGTCAGGATGGCGACAGAAAAAAATAAAGTGTCTGGAAGACCATTAACAAAAATAATGCAGGGAAAGCAGTAAAAAAAAGAAGGATACCGACCGGGAAAGTCGCATAGCAAGTATGGATACTTGGAATCAGGATAAGGTGCTAAAGCACCCTTTGTAAGGCGGCAGTTTAACTGCCGCCTTTTTTCTTTTGTAACACCCCATTAGTGTCTAAAATGTGCACTCAACCAATATAATTGGTACAATCAAAGCCTTAATAACCACTTCAGCAGACTCAATGCCCAGATGCCCTCTTTGTCATAACAGTCAGACACGACTCCTTCATCAAGATAAAAAGCGGAGTTTTTATGTTTGCAAGACATGTGAGTTAACCTTTGCGGATGCGAATAGCCATTTACCCCCCGCGGCAGAGAAGCAAAGATACGGTCGTTCCCGCATAGCGTCGAAGCAAAAACAGTTATCGCAATTTATTTTGCCGCTGTTAGCGCAATTAGAGCAGCAACAAGCGGGCAGTTTATTAGGATTGAATTTTGGTCGCATACTCGATGATGGGAGCCTGACGACCATAGAAAATGCGGGCCACAAGTTAAATCAATATGATCCCTTTTTTGCCCCTAATCATGACGTGTTAAAGCTAGAGTATGATTTTATCTGCTGTTATCGGGTGTTTGAGCATTTTCAAAACCCTATAAAAGAGTGGACTTTGCTCTCTCGGCTACTGCATTCTGGTGGTTGGTTAGCGATAAGCACACCATTACTGACTGAATTAGATGGTTTTGCTAAGTGGCATTATAAGAACAACCTCACCCATGTGAGCTTTTATCAGCGACAAACCTTCGAGTACCTCGCAAACAATAGCGATTTTGAACTATTATTTGCCGCAAAGGACCTCGTTTTGATGCAAAAAACATCATAATCTGGTATAACACTCGGCCTAATTTCGCACCTTGTAGACAAGCTCACCCTTAGTCTGCAAGGCCATACGTTGTAAATAATTGAGAAGACCATGTCTCGTAGCAAGAAAACACGCAAGGGCGGCGAGAACAGCCCTAAGTTACAGCCAAGAGTGAAGAAGCAAGATCGCGCTGTAGCGACTGGCAAACGTAAAGATTCTGGCAATAAATCAGGTAGTCGTCATAACGAAAGCTTAATTTTAGCGCAAGCGCCACAACAGCAGGCCGCTAAGAAAAAAGACCCGCGTCATGGCAGTAAAAAGCCTGTGGCTTTAGCGATTCCTGTGGCAGTGGTAACAGATAAAGCCGCTCAGCCAAAAGTTAAACAAGCTAAGCTGACTGACGAGCAAAAACTGCTGAAATTGGAAGAAGATCCAAGACTAAATCAGCTGTTAGATATGCTTGAAGAAGGCCGCGACCTCAACGAGGTTGACCAAAAGTGGTTAGATCAACAGCTAAATAAAATTGAAGCTCTGATGATTAAACTGGGCATTAGCGACGATATGGATGATGACACACCTTCATCACCTGCTAAGTCTTTGTCTGACGATGAGTTGTTCGACAAGTTCGAATCAGGCGCTGACTTACTAAAAGATTATCAAGACAAGTTCTAACCTCTCAGTGCTAAGGCATAGGGAACTCAGTTTTTAGCTGTGGCTCCTTATGCCATTCATATAAGGAGTCTCTGTGTCTACGACTATCATTATTCTCGGTTTTATCATCATAGTAGCGCTAAGTAGCTACGCCACCTTCTTAATCCTAAAACTCAAGCAGCAAAAAAAGCGTCAGCAGGCTGAACAAGCCGAGCGTGAAGTGACTGCGAACGCAAAACGTGCCCAAGTTTTAGATGATATCCGCTATATCGCCACCGCCATGATTGAAGACCGCTGTGAGATCTCTGAAGGCGTGGTCAGGATTGGGCGATTATTTGAAATCCTGTCATTAAGTGAGCGTGTGGCTCCCGATTACCCTTCATTATTCAAACACTTTGAGTTAATTAAAAATCATCCCATCATGGATGCTCGTCAAGCCTTGCCTAAGCAAGAAAGAATGAAGTTAGACTTGATCAGAATGAAGTCCGAAGCCGCATTAGAGCAAGGCATCAGTGATGATGCGAAAAAACTGGCGGATTACCAAGCCAAAGCGATGCATTAAACCAGCCCATTGCTATACCTCAAGACCACTTATATTGTGGTTTTGAGGTTATCTCGATAAAACCTGCACCAATCTTACCCTCCTTACTCCCGTGAGCCTGCGCACAAAATCGCCAAATATCGACAGACAAGCGTACTTTTTTGATAGATATTGCGTAACTTCTAAAAAGACAGACGTCATTTTTACAACCTAGATCAAGGTTATTTACTTAAGAACCTTGCATACTTCGCTTGTTGCTAATTTACCCACGGAGGACACGCCTTGAAGCAGCCCACTCAGATTAGCTGGGATCAGTCGATGATCGAAAAATATAACTACAGCGGTCCCCGTTATACCTCTTACCCAACGGCATTAGAGTTCGATGACACATTCACCGAACAAAACCTGCTGACGGCCATTGAAAATAGCAAAAGCGATAAACTGTCGCTGTATATTCATATCCCGTTCTGCGCCAAGCTTTGTTATTACTGCGGCTGTAATAAAGTCATCACCCGTCACCAACACAAAGCCGATCAGTACATTGAATATTTAAGCCAAGAAATTATTAAACGTGCCCCCCTGTTCAAACATTACAGTGTGACCCAAATGCATTGGGGCGGCGGTACACCCACGTTCTTAAATCCAGAGCAGATTCTTAAACTTACGTCATTGATTAAAGCTAACTTTAACTTTGCGGAAGAAGGCGAGTACTCAATTGAAGTCGATCCTCGCGAGATTGAGCTGTCAATGCTCGACACGTTGAAAGAAGCGGGCTTTAACCGGATATCCATCGGTGTACAAGATTTCAATAAAGAAGTGCAAATTGCCGTTAATCGCGAACAAGATGAGCAATTTATCTTCGACTTAATGGCCAAAGCAAAAGCCATGGGTTTTGTGTCAACCAACATAGATTTAATCTATGGTTTGCCACACCAAACGCCAGAAACCTTTGCCGCCACTATGCAGCGCGTTTTAGATTTATCGCCTGACCGTTTGTCGGTATTTAACTATGCTCACTTACCTGCGCGCTTTGCCGCTCAACGTAAGATCAAAGACGAGCATTTACCTTCGCCAAAACAAAAACTCGAAATGCTGCACCAAACTATTGAGACCTTAACTGGCGCTGGCTACCAATATATCGGTATGGACCACTTTGCTAAACCCGATGACGAGTTAGCCAAGTTGCAGCGCGAAGGCAGACTGCACCGCAACTTCCAAGGTTATACCACCCAAGAAGAATGCGATTTGTTAGGTCTTGGCGTATCATCCATCAGTCAGATTGGCGACTGCTATGCGCAAAACCAAAAAGATATCCGCCCTTACTATGAGGCCATAGATAAGGAAGGCCATGCTTTGTGGAAAGGTTGCAGCCTAAACCGTGATGATGAAATCCGCCGCGTCGTGATTAAACAGCTGATTTGCCACTTCGAACTGGATATGGCGAAAATTGATGAGAAACTGGGGATTAACTTCGAAACCTATTTCGCAGAAGATCTTAAGTTAATGCAGACATTTATCGATGATAAGTTAGTTGAAATCGTCGACAGACAGATCACTATCAGCCCTACTGGCCGTTTATTGATCCGCAATATCTGTATGTGCTTCGATCTTTACTATCGTCAAAAAGCGCGTCAGCAACAGTTCTCACGCGTGATCTAAAACGCTTATTGCTGCACTCGCAAACGCTCACAAAAAATCCGACTCTAGAGTCGGATTTTTTATTGATGGCTATTTTTATTAACGACTCAGAATCGACTTATACCTTAGCGGCATAGAGTGCTTTGCGCTCACTGTCCGATAAAAATGCCATTTCAACGCCGTTACGTTGCACCTGCGCTAACTCAGCATCGGTTAACTTGAGTTCAGATTTGGCGATACGATACTCATGATTAATATCGATAGCGCTCACACCGGGATCATCGGTATTTAGGCTTATCAACACGCCTGCATCCATAAAGGTTCTGAATGGATGCTCAGCGTAAGAAGCCACAGTAGAAGTATGCAAGTTACTGGTTGGGCAAGATTCGATGCCAATACGGTGCTTAGCAAGATATTCCATCAGCTTAGGATCGTGAATCGCGTTCACCCCATGACCAATTCGAGTTGCGCCAAGTTCTTGAATCGCTTGCCACATACTTTGTGAACCCGCAGCTTCACCGGCGTGAGCCGTAATCGCGAGGCCAGCATCACGAACACGTTTAAAGTGATCGTTAAATAACTCGCCAGGGAAGCCCATTTCATCGCCGGCTAAGTCCATAGCCACGAGATGTTGTTTATGGGCGAGTAAGCCTTCAAGTTCTTGAGTACAAGCAGCTTGACCAAATGAACGTGACATAATGCCAATCAAATTGATCTTCACGTTATAGTCTTTTAAGCCCGCTTTAACGCCGTCAACTACCGCCTCAACTACGCCTTCAATCGGTAACTTATGGTTCATCGCCATATAGTAAGGACTAAAACGTAACTCAGCGTAATCTAAGCCAGATAACGCCGCATCGGCAACGTTTTCATAGGCGACGCGTTTAACTGCATCCAAATCTGCGAGTACGGCAACCATCCAATCGAGCTTCTTTAAGAAGGCGACTAAGCTAGTTTCTTTCCCCTGAATTTGCACAAAAGGTGCGAGCGTCTCTAAAGAATCGGCAGGTAGCGCAATGCCGTGTTGGTGTCCTAGTTCCCAAATGGTATTTACCCGCACATTACCGTCTAGGTGACGATGCAGATCCACCAATGGAATGGATGTATCAATCATATTTAACCCCTATTTGAACTACCCAGCCAATGCTTTTGTTATTTGGTCGCGGGCGGACACTAAGTTTAACACGCATTTTCGGGGGCATTTATGCGCTAAACGCATTTAAATTCACATTCAGTCACAATTCTGCTTAATATCCATACAAGGAACGGCCGCATTCATCAGGCATAATGACTTCAATAACAACGAAAATATCAGAGATCTAACATGCATAAACTCTTAACCCCCAGTTTATTGATATGCGCATTAGGCGCCTGCAGTGCCACTCAAACCACAAAAAATATTCAAACCCCATCGTCACAGACAATATCAGCAGCACAGTCGCAAGTTGAGCCAATCGCTCCCGCGCTGCAAGCGATTATCGACCAAAGCTGGCAATTACAGCTCAGTGCGAATCCTGAAATGGCTTACAGCATGGGCGATGCCAGTGCCGCAGGAAAATTAACGGATCTCTCGCCAGCCGCGCTCGCTAAGCTTAATCAAGGTCAAATCGCAGTACTAGCGCAGCTCAAAGCACTCGACCGCAGCAGTTTGAGTAAAGAAGATAAGATTAACGCTCAAATACTGGAAGATCAGATCCAAAACGATATCGACCTATATCGTTTCAAGGATTATTACCTGCCCATTACGGCGGAAAGCGGCTTCCACGCTTATATCACGTCAATCGCACAGGGAAGATTCAACACCCTTGAGGATTACCGCAACTATATCGCCAAACTCAATGCACTCCCGACCTATTTCGCCCAGCAAACCCACTGGCTAAAACAAGGATTAGCCGAGGGAATAACGCCGCCAAAAGTGACACTCAATGGCTTTGAAGACAGTATCAGCGCTTATATCGTCCCTGTTGAAAAGAGCAGTTATTTCAAACCTTTTACGCAATATCCCAACTATTTCAGTGAGGCACAAAAAACTCAGCTAACCCAAGAAGGTCGCGCTTTAGTCGAGCAAAAAGTCCTACCGCTATATCAAAACTTCTATGATTTCATGACTAAAGAGTACATTCCCAATGCACGGGAAAATATCGCAGCCAGTAGCTTACCTAACGGTGCTGAGTTTTATGAGAATCGGGTACGTTACTATACGACCTTGAATATGACGTCGACGCAAGTGCATGAACTGGGCGTAAAAGAAGTACAACGTATCCGCCAAGAAATGGAACAAATCATCGCGTCAGTAGGTTTTAAAGGCAGCTTTGCCGACTTCTTACATTTCCTGCGGACCGATCCTCAGTTCTACACCACCAGTGCCGATCAGTTACTCAAAGAAGCGGCATTTATTGCCAAAAAAGCCGATGCCATGCTGCCTAAGTACTTCGGCAAACTCCCACGCCAGCCCTATGGTATAGCACCAGTGCCCGCCGAAATTGCACCGAAATACACCACAGGGCGATATTCAGGATCGAACAGCGATGATGAACCCGGTTACTACTGGGTCAACACTTATGCATTGGATAAGCGCCCACTCTACGAGCTAGAAGCCTTAACCTTGCACGAAGCCGTACCCGGTCATCATCTGCAAATTTCACTCAACTCTGAGCTAACCTCACTCCCAGATTTCCGTCGTTATGGCTATATCTCTGCCTTTGGTGAAGGATGGGGGCTATATTGCGAATATTTAGGTTTAGAAGCTGGTTTCTACCAAGATCCATACAGTAACTTTGGTCGCTTAACCTATGAAATGTGGCGCGCGGCGCGTTTAGTCGTAGATACTGGCATGCACGCCCAAGGATGGAGTCGTCAACAAGCCATCGACTTTATGGCCAGCAATACCGCACTATCACTGCACAATGTCACTACCGAAATTGACCGCTATATTTCGTGGCCAGGACAAGCCTTGTCCTACAAAATTGGTGAGTTAACAATCAAACGATTACGTGCCAAGGCAGAACAGGAACTCGGCGACAAATTTGATATTCGTGCCTTCCACGATGCTGTGCTCGAAAATGGCTCTGTACCTATGTCGATCCTCGAACAGCAAATCAATGATTTTATTGAAGCGAAAAAGGCGACACGCTAAGTTAATGAAATTCATGGGAGTCGGTATTTTCAGACTCCCATGGTTGTCTGTTACACTCTAACAAACCATTCAAGCCAAATGATTTGCGACTGAGTATGAGCAAAGCCAAAGCGACATTTTCGACTGAACACGATTTAAATACCTCAGAGCAGCAAGCCTTCTGGCAAAGCGTTGTTCAAGACACGCTAGCCTCTGCCGACGGCGTCACGCTGGCCTATATGATGGTCAAACATCCCCAAGCGCATACCGCAATCGTTCTCAGCAGTGGCCGAGTCGAGTCCTATTTAAAGTATCAAGAATTGGTCTTCGACTTATACCAACAAGGTTACTCTGTTTATGCCATAGATCACCGTGGCCAAGGGCTGTCGGATCGTATGACAATCAATCCACACATGGGCCATGTGCGAAGATTCAATGATTATATTGATGACTTTGCTCTATTTATGCAGAAGATAGTGTTACCACAAAACGACAAACAACTCATGCTACTTGGCCATTCAATGGGTGGCGCGATTGGCACTTTGTATCTCAAACAGCATCCCGATATTTTTACCGCCGCGGCATTTTCAGCGCCCATGTATGGCATTAAATTACCTATGCCAAAAGCGTTCGTACGCTGGTTAGCCAGTAAACTCGATACCACACTCAATGGCGGCGAGCCTAATTATGTACTTGCAGGACAAAACTATAAACCTGTTCCATTCAAAGGTAATGAGCTAACTCACAGCCAGACCCGATACCAAGCCTACCGAGAATTGTATGATGCTGCCCCTAAGTTACAACTCGGTTCACCCACTAACCGTTGGTTGACTGAATCTTTAGATGCGGCAGATACTTGCGTACTGGCAACGGCACAAATTCGCACTCCGATACTGATACTGCAAGCGAGTGAAGATAAGATTGTTGATAATGCGGCCCAGAATCTCGCCGTGAGTACCCATTGCCAATTGAAAGTAATCGCTGGGGCTGCCCATGAGATTTTTATGGAAAAAGACGCCTGCCGAAACCAAGCCTTAAACTATGCTCTCGACTTCTTTAAACGCTACGCAATAAAGGACGAGGACAAACAAGCTGGATAAAGTCCGCTTGGTTTAAGGCTCGACTGAATAAATAGCCTTGATAGCCATCACAGCCAAGTTCAACAAAAGCTTGATATTGTTGGGATGATTCGACACCTTTGGCGACAACGCTCAAATTGAATTGCCGCGCAGAGGTAATAAGTACATTCACTTTTGTTGGCATTGTGGTTAATGAATCAATACAACTCATATCCAATTTAACCGCAACTAATGGCTGATTAGCTAAGCAGCTCAAGGCACTCAAGCCCGAACCGAAATGATCGAGGATGATACCTACACCTACTTCAACTAACTTAGAAACACGCTCATCCACAAACTGTGGTTGCATTAAAAATGCGGCCTCATTGAGCTCAATACCCAGTTGATTAGCACCAATACCATGCTCCTTAACCAACCCAACGAATGTATCAACAAAATCTGCCTGACCAAATGAGAATGCACTGATATTGAGAGTCAAAGGAGGCAAACTCCTTCCTTGAGCCCGCGATTTCTGAATAAACAGACACACCCGCTTAGCCACCCAAAGATCAAGCTCAGCAATAATTCCCCCTTGTTCTGCTAACGCCACAAATTCAGCTGGCGGAATAAACTCTCCATCAGCACGATACCAACGCGTGAGCACTTCTGCCGAGACAAGTTCACTGGTCGCATTGATCACAGGCTGGAACATTAACGTTAAGCTATCTTGTTGTAATGCGGTTTGTAATTCCTGTTGCAACAGCTCATCACGGCTCTGGCGAAAGTCCATTTCAGCATGGTAAAAAGCGCACCCAGCTTGACCTGCTTGCTTAGCGCTTAACGTTGCTAACTCGGCACGACGCATCACTAAAGCAGGCTCTAAGGTTTCTATACTATCGAGTAAACAGATCCCCACACACGCGCTAAGCTCAAAGTGATGATGACCGTAATGGAATGGTCGAGCAATCACTTGCCTTAACTCACTCGCAAGGGCTAAAGCACGACGAGCAGCGGCTGACGCATCTGCCGCTAAATCTTTAGCAAGCAAAACGAAATTACCAGACTCTAATCGACCGACCGTTATATTTTCAGTGAAATAACTCGATAAACGGGCCGCGATTTGCGTTAACAAGCGCTCTAATTCATGGGAATTTAAAGTGGCGACCAATCCTAAGCGATCCACCTCAACGAGCAGCAATGCTCCCCATTGCCCCGAACTATTACCTTGGGTTAAAAATTGCGATAAACGCACCATAAAGACATCGGGCAACATCTTGCGACCGACAACAGATTGATCCACAAGCTCAGTAATTGCAGCATGGTTCTTCGCGCTTTCTGACACATCCATATGAATGCCTATCATGCGAGTCGGGCGCCCTTGGGGATCCCAATCAACTAACATACCGCGGTCTAACACCCACACATAATGGCCATCTCTATGCCGTAAGCGGTGAACACTTTCAAATTCTTTACTCTTTCCGCTAACGTATTCCTGCAAAGCATCTAACACAATCTGCTTATCATCGGGATGTAGCCGCGTCTCCCATGTCTGGAATACTCCAGCCAATTCATCAGGCGCATAACCAATCATCTCTTTCCAGCGATCAGAAAGAAAAACCTCCCCCGTACTGATGTCCCAATCCCAAATACCGTTACGCGAACCTTCCACAGCAAATAACCAACGCAATTCACTGTCATTCAGCTGTTTAACTGCCCGACTTAAACGCTCATGTGCCTGCTGCAAACTGGCTTGCAAAGATAAAACTTCAGATGAACTCCAAGGTATCGATGTCGAAAAGGAAGAAGTACCGACCTGCTTAGCTGCCTCGCTCAACATTTGGAATGGGCGGATCAACAGGAAATATAAAATAAAGGTAAAGCCAATCAGCAATAATCCGCCAAGGCCCCAAACCCGCATAAAACGTTGCTGCAACTTAGCAGAAGCTTCGGCAACTAAAGGGGCTAAATCGGCTTCAAGATAAATCAAATCAACAGCCCCACCATACTGGGGAAGAACGGGATAATATGCTTGAATAGTTAAACGGTCGAGATTAACGAGGATCTGCGGAAGAAAAGCTTGAACCACAGAGCGGTGAAGATCTACATCATAACCATCGATGACTTGAGTCGCATTGCTATCTCGCCACACAGTATGATTAGCAAAACGAATACGGCTTTCAGCATCAACCAAGATATACACCATAGTGCCCATATCCAGCGCAGCTAAGGATACTTCCTGCTCAATCCGCTCCACATCCTGTAAAGCTTGCGCCGATTGAACCACATTCTGCATGCGGAACAACTGTTGCTTTATCAAAGCCGACTGTCGCTGCGCAAGTTCAGCCCTAACTTGGTCACTTTCGAACAGGTACTCGCCTATGACCAACACTAAATATAGGGTCAGCATACAAAGAGGAAGCAGTACCGCGAGCGAAAGCTTACGAAGCATAGGCAACAGATGGCCGTTAACAAAAAAATTAATATTTTTGTATGCTAACGGGAAACTAACCACTAAGCAAAAGGACTTATCAAACTAAGCGAGATCTTCATGTAAATAATCAACTTAGAGTATAAAAGTCTGAAATAAAGGAAGGAAAAAACGTAAAGAACTAGCAGAAGAACCAAAACTAAAATGAATAGAACAATGCTATATAGCATTGGTCTTTAAATGACAATTTAACAAATTGCAGACGCAAAAAAGCCAGCTTATTCAGCTGGCTTCGTTACATCTCAATGAGATAATTAGGCGCTTGGCGATGACCTACTCTCACATGGGGAGACCCCACACTACCATCGGCGCGTTTGCGTTTCACTTCTGAGTTCGGGATGGGAT